>JAYVGG010000338.1:0-9969 GCA_043772475.1 Burkholderiales bacterium | reverse complement strand
ACGCACCGTGCCCTGACTCACACCAAATCGGGTGGCGAGCTCGATCTCACTCGGGATTGCTTCGCCCGGTTTCCACTCACCCGCAATCAAACTTTGCGTGAGCAAAATTTTGATTTGGTCATAAAGGGGCCGAAAGCTCGGGCCAGCGGGTGGGGTGGCGTTCATGGTGTGCGGATGCTATCACAAGGCTTGTCGGCAAAAGCCAAGTCTCATGTCTTATATAAGATATAAGTGTTGTTGACTTTTCATCCTGCCACGCGCAAAATTGTTGCAGTGCCGCATATCTTTCTTTGTTGAAATTTCCATGACCCCATTCCTCCGCCCCCGCCGTTCTATGCTCTATGTACCGGGCTGCTTCCCGCGCTTTTTGAATAAAGCGCGCACGGTGCGGGTCGATTCCGTGATTTTCGATCTCGGCGATTCGGTCTTGGTGGAAAACAAGGCGATCTCGCGAAGCCAAGTGGTCGAAACGATTCTCTCCGGCGGTTATGGTCGGCGTGAGTTAATCGTGCGGGTGAATGACCTCGATTCGCCCTGGGGGCATGACGACGTGAAAGCGGTCGCCAACATTGGGGCGGATGCGATCTTGTTCCCGAACATTGAATCACGCGCCGATGTGCATGAGGCACTCGCTGCCCTCGATGCGGCTGGCGGTAAACACATGCCGATCATGTTGATGATTGAAAGCCCATTAGCTGTCCTGCGCGCGGAAGAAATCGCGGCCGCATCAGACCGCATCGCTTGTCTGGTCATGGCAACGAGCGATTTGCTGCATCAATTACACGGCCGTAAAACACCCGATCGTATTCCGCTCCACTACTCGCTCTCGCACGTGCTCTTGGTCGGGCGTGCTTACAAGCGCGCGGTGATTGATGGCATTAGTGTCGATATTAAAGACATGCATTCGTTTGAAATGGCCTGCCGCCTTACGCGCGATTTAGGCTTCGATGGTAAATCGCTCGTTCACCCGAATCAGCTTGCCTATTGCAACGATGCCTTCACACCAAAATCGACCGACATCGCCCACGCGCATGAAGTGATTGCCGCCCTTGAGCAAGCAAACCGCGAAGGGCGCGGCACGGTGATTGTGAATGGCCGCTTGGTTGAGCAACACCTCGTCAACGCCGCCAAGCGCACCATAGCACTCGCCGCCATGATTGCCGAGCTCGAAGCCGCTTAGCCCATGCCCATGCGCCCACTCACTGGATATTTCTTTGAGGATTACACGCTCGGACAACACTTTGTCCACGCCACGCCACGCACGATTACCGCCGGTGAAGTAGCACTTTATCAAGCGCTAACCGGCTCAAGAAATCCGCTACATTGCAGCGAGCCCTTCGCGCAATCGCTGGGTTACCCCGCGATGCCGGTTGACGATTTGTTGGTGTTTCATATCGCGTTTGGCAAAACGGTGGCTGATATTTCTTATAACGCGGTCGCCAATCTTGGTTACGCCGATTGTCGATTTATCGCACCCGTCTTTGTCGGCGACACGTTGCGCGCCGAAACAGAAATCATAGGCTTGAAAGAAAACAGCAGCGGCAAAACGGGTGTGGTCTATGTGCGCTCGAAGGCATTGAATCAACGCGATGAGTTGGTCTTGCAGTGGGTTCGCTGGGTCATGGTGAATCGTCGCGAACCCCGCGTGGATGCTGGGGTTTTGCCTCCACAAGGGGTGTTGGATTTTCCCGATGCGGTTGCCACCACGGCGCTAAAAATCGCCCCAACGCTGATCCGCTCGGCTGACTTTGCCCGCGTGAGTGGCAGCACGCGCTTTCTCGACGACATCGCCGCCCCGGATATTTCAGCGTTCAACCTGCCGGCTACTGATATTCAATTCACCCCCATCACGCACCCTTCCGGCATCACCATCGACGAAACCGATCACACGCTCGCCACCAAGCTCTACCAAAACACCGCGCGCGTGCATTTTGATTTGCACCACATGAAAGACTCTCGCTTTGGGCGGCGCTTGGTTTATGGTGGGCATGTGATGTCGATGTGCCGCGCGCTCGCCTTTGATGGGCTGGAAAACGCGCTCTCAATCTTGGCGATCAATAGCGGAACGCATCACAACCCCGTCTTTGCGGGCGATACGATTTACGCGATGAGCTTGCCCATCGTCAAGTGGCCGATCAACAATGACTTTGGCGCGCTTCGCGTGCAATTGTTTGGCTACAAAAATATCGACCCACATTCAGACGCTTTTGCCAGCGTGCCTGAAACCGCAAAAGTGCTATCGCTTGACCTCACCCTACTCTTCCCCCGCCGCTGAAATCTGGAGCCGCTATGTCTGCTGTTCATCCGTCCCAAGCCTTATTCTCCGGCGAAAAACCATTTCCCGTTATTCCCACCTGCGAACACTTTGCGGGTAGCGAAAAACTGATTTTGAAAGCATTGGCGCTTCAAGACACGCTAGGCCCCATTTTCGACATCACCTGCGACTGCGAAGACGGCGCACCTGCTGGCCAGGAAAAAGCCCACGCCGAAATGATTGTGCGGGTACTCATGAGTGAAGCGAACAAGCACCGCATGGCCGGTGTACGCATCCACGATTACTCGCACCCGCACTGGAAAGCGGACGTAAATATCTTGGTCGCTGGTGCTGGGAGCGTGCTGCGCTACATCACGATTCCCAAATCTACGTCTTATGCTGATGCCCGCGAGATGATTGAATACATTCGCGCTGCCACGTTTAAAAATGGCCGCGCGATTGGCGTTCATGTGCTCGTGGAGACGCATGGCGCGCTTCGCGATATTTGGCAAATCGCGGCACTGCCCACGATTGAAGTTCTAGATTTCGGCTTGATGGATTTTGTCTCCGGTCACCACGGCGCGATTCCCGCCGCCGCCATGCGCTCACCGGGGCAGTTTGAGCATCAGCTTTTGGTACGCGCGAAATCCGAAGTCGTTGCCGCCGCCCTCGCCAATGGCGTGGTGCCCGCGCATAACGTGTGCCTCGATTTGAAAAACACGGATGTCGTGCGGGCCGATGCGGCACGCGCACGTAACGAATTCGGTTTTTTACGCATGTGGTCGATCTATCCCGCGCAAATCGCGCCGATTGTGGATGCGATGAAGCCAGACCACTCCGAAGTCGAAGACGCCGCGAATATCTTGCTCGCAGCGCAAGCGGCCGATTGGGGCCCGATCCAATACAAAGGCGAACTGCACGACCGCGCTACCTATCGCTATTTTTGGGAGATTTTGCAAAAGGCGAAGGTGACGGGGGTTAAAATTAGTGATGAAGCAGTTAAGAAATTTTTTGCATGAAATGGCTGGAAAGCAGCGTGGTTATTAGTGTTTAATCAAATTGATCAGTCTTAAAACGTAGCCGTGTTCTGAGCAAGCTACTTCCCCCTTTGAAAAAGGGGGATTGAGGGGGATTTAACGGAGTTTGCGATTCACCAACGTCCGAAAATCCCCCTCAATCCCCCTTCCAGAAGGGGGAAGTAGCTTGCACACTGCACGACCAAAATTATTTTCTTCTTTTGTAACTGTCAAATCTAGGAACCACCCATGCTCTCCCCCGGCCAAAAATTTCGTCAAGCTCTCGCCGAAGAACTACCGCTGCAAATCATCGGCACGATCAACGCCAATCACGCCCTGCTTGCCAAGCGCGCGGGCTACAAGGCGATCTACCTTTCCGGCGGCGGTGTTGCGGCGGGCTCGCTGGGTCTGCCTGACCTTGGCATCAGTAATCTCGACGACGTGCTCACCGACATTCGGCGCATTACCGACGTGTGTGATGTGCCGCTGCTGGTTGATATCGACACCGGCTTTGGGCCTTCGGCGTTCAACATCGCGCGCACTGTGCGTTCACTCATCAAGTTTGGTGCGGCCGCCTGCCACATCGAAGATCAAGTGGGTGCCAAGCGCTGTGGGCATCGTCCGGGCAAAGAAATCGTGACCAAGCAAGAGATGGTAGATCGCGTGAAAGCGGCGGTGGATGCGAAAACGGATGCGAATTTTTTCTTGATCGCGCGTACGGATGCGATTCAGGTGGAAGGTGTCGATGCCGCCCTTGAGCGCGCTGTTGCTTGCGCCGAAGCGGGAGCAGATGGCATTTTTGTGGAGGCGGCGTATGACATGCCGACCTATGAGCGATTTCGCAAAGCGACCGGCGTGCCGGTGCTCTGCAACATCACTGAATTCGGCAAGACCCCATTTTTTACCACCGACGAATTACGCGCCGCCGGGGTCGATATGGTGCTCTACCCGCTCTCGGCTTTCCGCGCGATGAACAAGGCCGCCGAGACGGTGTACACCGCAATCCGCCGCGATGGCACGCAGAAGAACGTGATCGACATCATGCAAACGCGCGAAGAGCTTTATGACCGGATTGGTTATCATGCGTTTGAGCAAAGTTTGGATAAGCTTTTTTCGGCGAAGAAATAAGCCCATGATTACCGCGCTCGATCACTTGCAGATTTCGATTCCCAAGGGCCGACTAGATGAAGCGCTCGCGTTTTATGTGGGCTTGCTTGGCTTTACGCGTGTTCCCAAGCCCGCTGAGCTCATGAGCACCGATGGCGCGTGGCTCACGCAGGCGAGCGTCAATGTGCATCTGGGCGAGCAAACCGATTTCGCCACCGACGGCCACGCACATCCCGCGTTTTGTGTGAGCGATTTGGATACGCTGGCTGCCGCGTTGCGCGCGGCTGGAATGCGGCTTCGCTTTGATGACGGCCCCACCGGGTACAAACGCGCTTCAGTTTGGGATCCATTCGGGAACCGTATCGAGATGATGCAAAAACTCTGAAACCCCTCGTGGTTGTTGGGGTTTCAGGCTGTAACTGTTTAGATTTGTGAATTAACAACGACCGAAAATCCCCCTCAATCCCCCTTTTTCAAAGGGGGAAGTGGTTCGCGGAATGCGGGTCAACCGCAGACAGCAGTGACGCGCAGAAGCCGTTATGACGCGCACACTTCGCGAACCACTTCTCCCTTTTCAAAGGGAGATTGAGAGGGATTTTCGGTGCATCAAAACCGGCATCAGCAAGATTCAATCACTGTTCGACCACGGAGACAAAACCTCATGAGTACCACCGAAGCCAACCCCACTGGTCCAAAACCAAAAAAATCCGTCGCCCTTTCCGGTGTCGTCGCGGGTAACACAGCACTCTGCACGGTCGGTCTCACCGGCAACGATTTGCACTATCGCGGCTACGATATTCTCGATATCGCCGAGACCTGCGAGTTTGAAGAGATCGCGCATTTGCTGGTTCACGGCAAGCTCCCGAACGCTGCCGAACTCAAGACCTACAAAGCCAAACTCAAGTCCCTACGCGGCATCCCGATGGCTGTGCAGGATGTACTCGAAGCCCTGCCCGCCGCAACGCACCCGATGGACGTGCTGCGTACCGGCTGCTCGGTCTTGGGCTGTGTGCTGCCAGAGAAAGACGATCACAACATCGCTGGCGCGCGCGACATTGCGGATCGGATGATGGCCTCGTTTGGCTCGATGCTGCTCTACTGGTATCACTTCGCGGTGAATGGCAAGTGTATTGATGTTGAGACTGACGATGACTCCATCGGCGGGCATTTTTTACACTTGCTGCACGGCGAAGAGCCCGATGAATTGGCCGTGCGCGCGATGCATACCTCGCTCATTTTGTACGCCGAGCATGAATTCAACGCCTCCACGTTTGCGGCACGCGTGATCGCTGGCACGGGCTCGGACATGTACTCTGCCATCACCGGCGGCATCGGTGCCTTGCGTGGCCCTAAGCATGGTGGTGCCAACGAAGTCGCCTTCGATATTCAATCGCGCTACAACGATGCCGATGAAGCCGAAGCCGATGTGGTGAAGCGCGTCGCCGAAAAACAAGTGATTATCGGCTTTGGGCACCCGGTCTATACGGTATCGGATCCGCGCAATGTGGTGATTAAGCGCGTTGCCGAGAAACTCTCCAAAGACCAAGGCAATATGAAGCTGTACAACATCGCTGATCGCTTAGAAACGGTCATGTGGCGCGAGAAAAAAATGTTCCCGAACCTTGATTGGTTTTCCGCCGTCTCGTATCACATGATGGGTGTGCCGACTTCCATGTTTACCCCGCTCTTCATCATCTCCCGCACGTCCGGCTGGGCGGCACACGTGATCGAGCAGCGCATTGATGGGAAGATTATTCGCCCAAGTGCCAATTACACGGGGCCTGATGATGTGAAATTTGTACCATTGAAAGACCGTAAGTAAAAGCTGTCATTCCGGGCTTGACCCGGAGCCTAGTAGCGTTCGGTGATTGACGACGAACGACACTGGATCCCGGGTCAAGCCCGCGATGACAAAACATTTTTTTAACAAAGAGCCCACACATGTCCGCCCACATCTCCAACGTCCGCCCCAAACCCGACAAAGTTTTAACCGACATCGTCGATTATGTTTCTAAATACACCGTCAAGAGCAAAGACGCCTACGACACCGCGCGCTATTGCCTGATGGACACGCTCGGCTGCGGCTTTGAGGCGCTGGAATACCCGGCGTGTACGAAGCTGCTGGGCCCCATCGTGCCGGGCACGATGGTACCTAATGGCGCGAAGGTACCCGGCACATCGCACCAGCTCGACCCGATTCAGGCCGCTTTCAACATTGGCGCCATGATTCGCTGGCTGGACTTTAACGATACCTGGCTCGCCGCTGAATGGGGTCATCCCTCGGACAACCTCGGCGGTATTTTGGCGACGGCCGATTGGCTTTCGCGTAACGCGGTAGCCGCTGGCAAGAAGCCAATGACCGTGCGTGATGTGCTGACAGCGATGATCAAAGCCCACGAAATTCAAGGCTGCATCGCGCTCGAAAATTCGTTTAACAAAGTTGGGCTCGATCACGTCGTGCTGGTGAAGGTGGCCTCCACCGCAGTGGTGGCCGAGATGATGGGCCTCACGCGCGATGAAATTTTGAACGCGGTCTCACTTGCATGGGTGGACGGCCAGGCGCTACGCACGTACCGCCATTCGCCCAATACCGGCTCGCGCAAATCATGGGCGGCGGGCGATGCAACGTCACGCGCAGTGCGTCTGGCGCTGATTGCCAAAACCGGCGAGATGGGCTACCCGTCTGTGCTTTCAGCCAAAACGTGGGGCTTTTACGATGTGCTGTTTAAGGGTAACGCATTCAAGTTCCAGCGCCCCTACGGCTCCTACGTGATGGAAAACGTGCTCTTCAAAATCTCGTTCCCAGCCGAATTCCATTCGCAGACTGCCGTAGAAGCCGCGATGACAATCCACGCTGAATTGAAAAAACTCGGCAAGACCGATAAAGACATCAAGAAAATCACCATCCGCACGCACGAGGCCTGCATCCGCATCATCGACAAAAAAGGCCCGCTCGATAACCCGGCTGACCGCGATCACTGCGTGCAGTACATGGTGGCGGTGCCGATTATTTTTGGCCGCCTCACCGCCGCCGATTACGAAGACGGTATCGCTGCGGACAAGCGCATTGATGTCTTGCGCGACAAAATTGTCTGCGTCGAAAACGCGGCCTTCACCAAGGATTACCACGACCCCGCCAAGCGCTCGATTGCGAATGCGCTCACGGTGGAATTTAACGACGGTAAGAAAATGAAAGAAATCATCGTCGAATACCCCATCGGCCACAAGCGCCGCCGTAAAGAAGGGATGCCGGTGTTGGTGGCGAAATTTAAGACCAATCTGGCACGCGTGTTTGCCGAAAAGCAGCGCACGGCGATTCTCGATCTTTGCTTGAACGACAAAAAACTCGATGCCACACCCGTGAATGAGTTTGTGGATTTGATGATGAAGTAAGTTGTTGATTTATCATATGTTCCGCATGGTGCCCCCGCTATGCGGAACATTTTGGTATGTATTTTTTTGTATGTCACTTGATTCATACGGCGTTTAGGCGCAGACTGTGCCTCTCTTCTTCGCGCGGGGAAAATCATGGAAGCTACCGTTGCCGAACGTGGCCAAATCACACTTCCCAAAGAAGTGCGCGATGCCTTGGGTCTCACCAAAGGCACCAAACTCATTGTTGAAATCTCGCATGGCAGACTGATTTTGCGAAAAAATGCGAAAGAATCCATCAGCCGCGTGCGTGGCAAATTCTCACTGCCGCACGATAAGGACACCGATGCGGCGATGCGTGATTTACGTGGGCGCGCGCCGAGTGACCCAACCGAGGCTTGATGCGCGATGATTGCTGTTGATAGCTCTGTTTTGATTGATGTCCTCACCGACGATCCCGTCTTCGGCGAGTCTTCGAGCGCACATCTCGAAAGCGCCATGGAGCGCGACGACATCGTGATCTGCGACGTGGTGCTGGCCGAGGTGGCAACAAAGATTCACCCGGTCGATGATCTGCTCGATTCTCTTGCTGTGATGGGCGTAAACTTTTCGGCAATCAGTGAAAAGGCCGCCATCCGCGCTGGCCTGATGCAGCGCCGCTTTCGCGAACGTGGCGGCAAACGGACCGAACGCGTCGTCGCAGATTTTCTTGTGGGCGCCCACGCGCTCATGCATTGCAATGCGCTAATCACCCGCGACACCGGTTTTCACCGCGATTATTTCAAAGGCCTCAAAATTATCAATCCCGCCGCGTAGCCTCTCGCCTCGCTTTTTTCTGAAGGAATCCCCATGCCACTGAATACTCACAACACGCTCAAAACCTTGCCGCTTGCGAATGGCAAATCGGTGCAGTACTACTCGCTCCCCGAGCTCGCGAAAAAATTCCCCAACGTAAGTAAACTCCCCCATTCGATTCGCATCGTGCTCGAGTCCGTACTGCGTAACGTGGACGGCAAAAAAGTGGGCGAAGCACAGGTAGCCGAGCTCGCTTCATGGGGTGCGAACGACAAGCGCGAAAACGAAATTCCGTTTATCGTCGCCCGCGTGGTGTTGCAGGATTTCACGGGCATTCCACTCCTAGCCGATCTCGCCGCGATGCGCGGTGTGGTGAAGCAGATGGGCAAGAACCCAAAAATTGTGGAGCCGCTTGTCCCTGTTGATCTCGTGGTCGATCACTCCGTGCAGATTGATAACTACGGCACGGCTGATTCGCTCGATCTCAACATGAAACTTGAATTTCAGCGCAACGAAGAGCGCTATCAATTCATGAAGTGGGGTATGCAGGCGTTTGATACGTTCAAAGTTATTCCCCCCGGTATCGGCATTGTGCATCAGGTGAATTTGGAATACCTCGCGCGTGGCGTTCACCAGAAAGACGGCATCGCGTATCCCGATAGCCTCGTCGGCACCGATTCGCACACCACCATGATTAACGGCATTGGCGTGGTCGGCTGGGGTGTAGGTGGCATCGAGGCGGAAGCGGGCATGTTGGGCCAGCCGGTGTACATCTTGACCCCTGATGTGGTCGGTGTGAATCTCACCGGCAAGTTGCGCGAAGGTGTTACCGCAACTGATCTTGTACTCACCGTCACCGAGATGCTGCGCGCCGCAAAAGTGGTCGGCATGTTTGTAGAATTCTTTGGCGAAGGTACACAATCGCTCGCCGTGCCAGACCGCGCCACCATTGGCAACATGGCGCCCGAGTACGGCGCAACGATGGGATTTTTCCCGGTTGACGATGCCACCATCGACTACCTGCGCGGCACCGGCCGCACCGATGACGAGCTCGATGCCGTCACACGCTATTTCAAGGCGCAAAACATGTACGGCGTGCCCATGGCAGGCGATTGCAATTACACCCGCACCCTGAGCCTTGATCTTTCCACCATCAAGCCATCGGTCTCGGGCCCCAAGCGCCCGCAAGATCGCATCGAGCTTGGCAAATTGAAATCGCAGTTCACCTCCCTTTACGCGAAGCCCGTTGCTGAAAACGGTTTTGGTAAAAATGCTGCTGATTTAAGCAAGCGCTTTCCCACCAAGAATGGCGTGGATATTGGCTCTGGCGACGTTTTGATTGCGGCGATTACGTCTTGCACCAATACGTCCAACCCGGCATTGTTGATTGCTGCGGGCTTACTCGCCAAGAAGGCCGTTGAAAAA
>JAYVGG010000337.1:0-14093 GCA_043772475.1 Burkholderiales bacterium | reverse complement strand
ATCGATTTGCTTGCGCGCGTTCTCAACGCTGACCCCCGCCAGCATAATGCCTCTAGCGGTATCGGCAATTTTTGTCACCCATGCCCCAAACTCGGCTATTGGCGCGGGATTTAGTGCATAGGCGATCCAGTGCTGCCCGTCACGCTGCATGGACTTCAGTGCGCGCAGCATGGCATCCGCGCGCGTCACGTCGTCGAGATCGCTCACCAATACTCCGATGCGTGGCGCAGCATCATGACCTGGTCGAGTGGCCGCGCGACGACGACCATACAGTGCATCGAGCGCTAGCAGGTAGCGTTCCACTAGCCGCCCGACCAACTGCGGAGAAATGTCAATTGCCTGCACACGTTGCAAGATCGCATGTGCTATTTCTTCAACCTCGGCATGGTCGGCATTGCGCGCACAAAGCTGTTCGGCAAGCGCCGCACACTGCCGCGACTCTTCGACGAGGTCGCCATTGAAGCGTTGACCCTCTGCCTGAATCAGCATGGCGCGCAAGCTATGCGGGAAACGGGTGGACATCATTTTGCCCAAGCCTGCGAGCGAGAAAAATTTGTTTTCGCGCCGTAGGATAGGGACGAGTCGCGCATACGCGGATTCATCGTCAGGCTCGATCTCTATCGCCCTACGCAATAGTTCTTCTGCGGGCACCCATTCACCTCGGTCAGCGAGTAACGTCGCCGTATTCAAACAGGCTGGCGCATGCTTGGCGTCGAGACTGAGGACACGCTGATACAGGGTTAGCGCCTCGTCGGCGCGATCCATATTTGCCAGTGCATTTGCCAGAATGAAGTGCGCCTCAACATCACCAGGTGCGGCCACGCTGGCGGGTCTGATGGTCTCTTCCACTTCGACAAATTGTCCGAGCGCAGAAAGTATTCGCGCACGTATTTTTAGCGCAGAAAGCGTATTCTTGTCAGGCAGAGCATCGATTCGGACGAGGATTGCCTGCAATTCGGAGGCAGAGGCATTTGAGGCCAACTCGATGCCCGCCAACCCGAGCAACGATTCGGTTTCATACGGCGCATTTTCCAACACGATACTCAAATACCGACGCGCAGCGCTGCTATCGCCACGCGCCATTGCGCGTTTGGCGAGTGCGCGCAGCAGCGGCACATAGGTCGGCTGATCATCGAGCAAAGCAGCCAATCTCGTTTCTCCGTTTTGACCATCGACAAACGCAGAACGAAATTCGCGGAAAAAGTCAGCAGCGCTCAGTCGCCCCGTTTCCTGCGTTGCGACCTCAGCTAGGCGAACGTAGGCGCGTTCAAGTGATTGCGTGTGCGTCGCCGGGTCACCGATGGCGGAATGCAGGCGCGCGTGCTTGAGTTTGGCCGTCGTGGCCGCGCGAAATGCGGGCTCACGTACGAGCCGACATGCAATCTCAACGAATTGGTCCTCCGTCTCGGCGATGAGCTCGGGCACGCCCATGTGCGTGAGCAGGCTGACGCCCACTCGCTCAGCGTTGCGTTTGCCCGCGAGCGTCACAACCGGAACATCACGATCCAAGGCGGCTAGCGTGGTGTCGCCGCCGGCATAGGGGAATGTATCGAGCACCGCGTCAATCGCGGCATAGCGCCCTCTGTTTTCAGCTGCAACAGTGGTCGTCGGCAGTATGAGCAATCGATCCGGCGGGATACCAGCCGCATCTAAAACACGTCGGATCGTGGGGATTTCGGAGTCATGAAATGGCGAGAAGGCAAGGACAACACTAGGCTCTCGCTCAACAATTTTTTTCCACGCAGCCAGACACCGTGCCGAGAGCTTCAACACGTTAACGAACGCTGCAAAAACAAATCGCCCCGCCGGCTTTAGACTCACGTAGTGGGCATCGGCCTCTGGATTCGGCTTCAGATGCGCGAATGGAAACAGGCAGGTATCGAGATAGAGCGGTTTTTCGATCTGGAATTGCGCCATCTCAAGCGGATCCGCGACAACATCCGTCACCTTGTAGTCGACACTGGACAGCCCAATACAGCCGTGCGCTCCGAGGTGAGTGATGATAAGGCGGGCTGGACGATGCGCGTAAATCAGCGGACGCGCGGCCATGGTGAGCGCCGCTAAGTCGATCAAGATGTCGAGATCCGCCTCGGCAATGGCTTCGGCGGCCTCAAGCGTGGTCATCGGAAAAACGTCGATGAATCGATCACAGGTGTTGCGATACGCTTCGGTAACATCGTCGTGATGACGCTTCGCGCACAATGAAACGGCGGTTATTTCAAATTTGTTTCGGTCATGGGTACGGATAATTTCCGCCATGATTCGCCCCATCACGTGCCGGCGGAAATCGGCAGACACGTAGCCGATGCGGATCTTCTCTCCCGCACTGCGCCTCGGCAATAATGAAATCGGTCGCCGCCGCGTCGCGGCGGCGGCTGCATCATAGCGGCGGTAACACTGCAATAGCGCGTCCGGCGTGATGTCGAAGTACTGGAGCATCCCCAGCACCGGCTGAATTTCTTCTGGCTGCGGATTCGAGAATGGCCAGTGGACGGCAAGATGCAAGTATTTTGCCTCACGCTCACGGTCGGCAAGGTGGCGGGCTTGCGCGAGCCCAGCCGCCGTCAATGCTGGTGATTGCTGAACCGCCGCCTCCCAAGCGAAAAACGTTGCCATTGCGTCGTCTGGGCGTTTTACCGCAAGCTGCGCGCCGTAGAGCGCATCCCACGCTCGGTCATTGGTGGGATCGCTCTTGACCGTTGCAGTGAGGCTTTCTATGGAGTCGCTGAATTTGCCCTTCGACTGTAGGAGGAGTGCGAGATTGTAGGAGGCCGCGGCTAGCGTTGGCTTCAGCGCTATCGCACGTTGATAGGCGACCTCGGCGTTATCCGTCTCGCCGAGGGCTTGGAGCGTGTTGGCAAGATTGTTGTGCGCCTCCGCAAATTCCGGGTGCAATTGGATGACGCGCCGATACGCTGAGCACGCTTTCGCGTTGTCGCCCAAGGTCTGGAAAACCGTGCCCAAATTGTAGTAAGCCTGCCACACATTGGGCTGCGCCTGGATCGCCATGAGATAAAGCTGTGATGCCTCCACCGGCTGCCCCGCGCGCTGATACGCGAGCGCCTGACGGAGAACCGACTGTAGCTGTTCCTGCGGATTGTTCACCCCCGCATTCATTTTCGCGCCTTTTCCCATGTACATGCGAGTCGCACAAAGCCGTGCTCGCGCGTTTCGCCGGTGACGATAAATTCGCACTCCATTGTGTCGAATAGGCGTAGCCCGTACTCGTCCATGGTGTGTGCACGAAATTGATACTTCCCGGGCAACAAGGGTGCATGGTGGACGACAAACCGGAACCCGAATTGCTTTTCGCTCAGCCTTGTTGGCTGGAAGGATTGTTCGCTGGAAAATGTTCCGAACACGGGGGTGCCATCAATGCGCACGATGCCTGCCATCAGTACAGTGGGCTTGTCATCGGGCGAATGAAAGCGCCCTTCAAGGACGATGGTCTGGCCAGTAGAAAACTTTGTGTGTGGTTCGCCATTGTCATCAACCGTCGCAACGTGCGATAGGCAGGGATAGACCGATTGAAAATCGCCGGCGATACGCCTCGCTTGCTGCCCCCTGTTTTTTTCTTCGTGGTAAGCCAGATACGCCTGAGACACTTCATAGCTGTTGCCCTGCATCCGACACGCGCCTTGATGGATCCATATTGCCTTCTGGCAAAGTGATTGGATGTGGTACATGCTGTGCGAGCACAGCAATAACGTGCCGCCACTTGCACGATAGTCTTCCATCCATTGAATACATTTTTTCTGGAATGATTCGTCGCCGACCGCAAGCACCTCATCGGTTACCAGCAGTTCGGGACGCAAGGCGGTGACGATGGCGAAGCCCAATCGAACTATCATGCCAGAGGAATAGGTTTTGACCGGCTGATCGATCTGCGTGCCGATATCTGCAAAATCAAGAATGTTGTCGAGCTTCGCGCGCGTCTCGTCGCGCGACCAGCCGAGCAATGATGTCGCGAGAAAGATATTTTCGCGACCCGAATATTCATGATGGAAACCGGTACCTAGCTCCAAGAGCGCAGATACACGGCCGTTCAGCGCGTATATTCCAGAGGACGGAACAACCACGCCCGAAATAATTTTCATGAGCGTCGATTTGCCTGCGCCGTTTTCGCCAATGACACCCCACGATTCACCAGCAGGTATTTCCAGACTGATGTCGTGGAGCGCGCGGTGGTAGCGCTTGATTGCGCGCCCCATGAGGAGATTGAATACCGTGCCGAGTCTGGCACCGGTGGTTTCGAGCACGGGGTAGTCTTTGCCAACGCTGACGGTTCGTAGCAGCGGCGTGGTCAGCGTAGAAGACTTCTGGTTGTAGGTTGGTAATGTGTTCACGTTATTAGGCACAGGCGCTAGGGCAACTACTTGAAATTACGTTAGCGTTGGTAGGTCGAGACGGTATACGACAGATTTGTGCTCAACGTCTAGACGAAATCTTCAAGGTGCGGCGATAGCCTTGCAAAAAATAGGTACCCCAACCATAGCACGAGTGCGCCACCCGCGAGCAACCAAAGTTCTGGCAGCCCGAAACTAGCAATGCCCAGAAGCTGCTCGCGAAGTCGTGTCACCGCCAGCGCCAACGGGTTCCATGAGAGCCAATTGCGATACGGCTCCGGGATAACGGTCGCAGGGTATAGAATGGGTGTGAGAAATTGCAACATCATCAGCGCAGGTGAGACAAACTGCTCAACGTCACGAATGATGGTTTGCAGTGCGGCCAAGATTGCAGCGATTCCAAGCGTGAACATGAAAAGCGCGATGATAATCGTGATCCCACCGACAGCGCCCTGCCAATGCAACCCACCAGCGGTGAACGCGAATATGGCGAGCACAACGGCGAAGCCAGCAAGATGCACTATATAAGTCGACAAGACGGCGGAGGCAACCAGCACGAAAAGCGGGAGGGCGGTCTTCTTGATCAGACTCGCGTTCGCAGTGATGGCTGACATACCCTTCATCAGGCCTTCGGCAAACATCATCCAAGGCCAGAGGGCGAGTGCCAGAAAAAGTACGTAGTTGTCCGTGCCTACTTCACCAATTTTCGCGCGAAAAATATTCGTAAAAACGAATGCGTAAACGAGCAACAACGCTAACGGGGTGATGAGGTTCCACGCGAGGCCAAAAACGCTGCCTTTGTGGCGGGAGTTAATCTCTCGGGCGGTGAAGGTTGTGAGGAGCTTGGCGTATGAAGGCATGGCAGCGAGGGTCTGGATTCTCGGGCGGTCAATGGTTCGCTGTTGACTTACCGCTGCGCCACCCCAATTACGTAGGATCGATTGTAGGTGTCCGTGGCAAGATGCGGGCACGGTCCATGCAGCAGAAGGACATCTAATATTTTAATCCGGTTAAAGATCGGCGTGTTGATGGCGCATAACCAACAAGAAAGGGCTGGGGTACCCAAAGAAGGGCAGCTATCATGACGCAATGGGATTCGACCGGCTTTTATAGAAAACATATCACCGCGTCCAACCTGATCGACGCGTCTCTAATACCTACTTGGCGCGAATCTCTGATGCTATCGGGGCGATAGGAACCGGCGGAGGATCTGGAATCGTCGTGCGAATCTTGTCGAGCGCATCCAAGTCTATCTTGAAAGAAGGGTCGCGCTTCAGCGCGTCCATGTGATTCCTGAACGCGGCATCCTCCCTCTTAATTTTTGCTTCGGCAATAAGTTCACTCTTTACCTCATCGAAACTGAGCCGAGTTTGCGGCGTGACAGAGATGAGCTTTATCACGTGATATCCGAATTGGGTTTCAACAACGTCGCTTACTTCCCCAATCTTCATCTTGGCGATGGCGGCACCATACTCTTTTGCCACACCCCTCTGTTCGACTGGCGGCAGCGTGCCCTTGTTTGCCTTCGCCGATGGGTCACTGGAATGTTTGAGCGCAATTTCCTCCAGCGAAGCGCCATCGAGCACTTTTGCGCGTAGATCGTTTGCAAGTAACTTCGCCTCTGCTGGCGTACGCCCACTGCCGCTGACAAGTACGTGCCATGTTTCATAGAGCTTTGGGCGCACGTATCTCTCCGACTGAACAAGATACGCTTCGCGCGCCGCGGGGGTCAAGTCAACCTCGGGAAGATCGCTAATAACCTCTTGCCCGCGATGGCGAGCAAGAACTTTCTCGACCTGATTTTGCACTTCGGCCTGGACATGCGCCAATTTGTCGAGCCCGCGTGAGCGCGCCTCCGCCGCGAGCGTCTTATTGATCATGATGTTATCCACCAGCGCCGACAAACGCTGCCGGCTTGCCAAAAACTCAAAGCGGTCTTTTTCTGGAATTCGCGCGAGTTCACCCAAAAAGTCGCTGTAAGTGACCGTCACCCGTGCGGTTGAGACTAGCACTGCATCTTTGGCAAGCGGAGCCTCCTTCATAGCCGATGTCTGCGCTGAAAGGGAATTCGCCGCTAGCAGCGATAGAGAGAGCACCCACCACGCCTGCTGACCGTTCGGTCGCGCGCGTTGAGCCCGCCCGCCAAAAAAACTTAACATATGAAAACTCTCATTCGATTACTGATGCTTGAGCGTTATGTCGATTTGGATTATTCCACCGCACGCGTTTGATAGACATGAGCTGCTTGACTGCGTCGCAGCGCTTCCCTTGACGTAGCCTAAGTTCACGTAGTAGGTCGTGTTCGGCTTTAGAGTGCAATAGTCGGGAATCGCCTGCGTTGTGACATAATAATTAACGCCGTTGTAGATAGAAGCTGGGGCACTGTAGCAGGCATTCAGACCCACTTTTGTCGGATCAAAATCGCACGGCGACTCCGATATCGAAATAAACAGTGCACCGCCTGTAATGTCCGAATAATCAGCAGCCTGTATGGAGCCAGCTCCCGATGTTAGCGTCTTGAGGCGATAAGAAAGCGCTTCATTCGGACCCATTGTAAAGATGTCGGTTGAGTTATAGGTGGCGACATCGATGGAATGCCCCCACAACTGACTGATTGGCAATCCGTTTTTGCAAAGACCCGCGCGATTGGCAATTGCGTACGCGTTTAGGTTTGCGCCATTCAACTCATTGCTGCGCGGTGCAGGGACTGTGTTCTTAGGTTTCAGTGCCGGCACCTTGCCTTCAACACTTATCCAAATGTCGCCCGTTGTTGGTGGTGCCGCTACGGTAAAGCCAATACTTACACTGCCGCCGGATGTGGACACCGCAATCGTCCCCGCACCAACTGTCGCACCGGCAGGTACAGTGACGCTAATTGCCGTCGCTGTGCTACCCGCGAGCACTGTGGCCGATGCACCATTAACCGTGACCGACGTGGGGCTGCCGAGATTTGTGCCAACGATAGAAATTGTGGCTCCAACTACCGCACTTGCGGGAGCAACCGAGGTAATGGTTGGCGCGACCGCGCAGTTTCCAACTGTATATGAAATCGAATTAGACGTGCCGGTCGGCGTTGTTACCGTCAGCGAAGCAGTCCCGGCCGCAACACTTGGAGGGGTGGTAACCGAAATGGAGGTGCTTGAAATAGCTGTAAACGTGGCAGTGCCAGCGTTGACAGTTGCCGCTGTTACGCCTGTCAGGTTCGCGCCGGAAACCGTGACTGTTCCGCCTAGCGCTGTACAACTGGGTATCACAGCCGTTAGCTGTGGGTTTGTGCCCGTGGAAGCCCCAACCGTGATGCAGCCAACCGGCTGGGTTGCGATGTTGGCAGCACCAGACAAGGTTGTGATCGTGGCAGATGTGCAGGCCGTCACAGCTCCATTCAAGGTGAGATTTTGTGCGTTAGCTGTGGAGAGTGGCGCTTGTGCAATCACAAGGAGCACAAGGGGAATTATACGTCGCAAAATGCGGCCACCAGCGTAGCGGCATGCACAAAGAATGGTTTTCATGGCGTTTCCTTTAAGTCGACAGTAGTCACGGTACGAACTCCCCGCAAGCGCGATAACTAGCAGGAAATCGAGATTTGAGGGGAGCACCGCACTTACAACAGAGATGGTAACAACGGATAGTAGGCAACAAAAGTGTACAACAAGTTCCAATGGTTCATGGTGATTTCGAGATCAAAAAAAAGGGAAGTGGGTTTCCCCACTCCCCTTTCGGACAACTTAAAAACTTGACTCTTACTGGATCAAACGTGTGTAATGGTGCGGAGCAACACTACCATACAACGAGCCCGCAGTAGCGGTATTGACATAGTTGTTAAGCATTGCGCCGATAACAGGCAAACCGGTGTGCGGCAAGCCAGTTAATGGTGTAATCGTTCTATTAGGAAACCCACTAAACGACATGAAGAACCACCCGTTTGGACCTTGTGTAGCAGCGAGCGACGGGGTACCTTTGGGACCCTTGGTCGTCGTTGCTCCGCCAACAAAGGTCAGGAGGTTCGATGTCAACGGCGAGGCGTTGGTGGATCCAAGCAAGCTGGCACCTTGGAAGGGAACGATTGACGCTTCCCAGCAAAGAGCGGAGCCGGTTACCTGAACGCTCGGACGTGGTGACGGCAAAATTACGTTGCTGGGGCCGCCTGGCGCACGCTCTTCACGATCATACACCCCAACGTTGTAAGGTTCACAGCCGCCGTTACCGGAGTTGTATCCAAAGGTGTATGGAGGCGTAGCCGACAACGGGAGAACATGCAGACGCTTGGTCGGCTGGGTAACAATCCAGTCCGTCGCTGAACGTGTACCAGCATCGAGAATAAACTCGTTGATGACCGTATCACGCATCAAAATCGCTGACATGGCATTAGCACCGTTGGCCCAAGTTGCAGTCTGAACACCACCGGACACAAAAACGTTTGTGGTGAGCGGCGTTACTGCACCTAAGTCTGGCAATACACTGCCAGAAGCGGAGTAAGTAACCACACTTGGTGGGGGAATAATCGCCGGGGCCACACGCCAAGCCGCAATCGCCGTTGGCATCAAGGTGTAGTTAGAGCCGTTCGTAGCATTAATGACCGACGAGCGACCAGCAAGCCCACCCGTTGGGTTGCCCAAAAGATTAGTATTGCTGAACAAACCTTCAGGCGGGTTGGAAATCGACAAGCCGTCGAACGTATCGAGAGCAACGCAATTATTCGGCAAACCAGCAGCATCGTGCTTAATAAAACCGGTAATCACGGGGCTCGTTACTACACCCATTTCAATCACTTCAAAATACCCCTCACGCGAACGATCTAACGTAGCGCCGTGAATCGAGTAGTCAGTGGTGGCGTAAACGATATTCTTGAAGTCGTTGAGGCCAGGACGAAGCTCTTGGAACAAGTCGCTTGGCGTTACACAAGAATTATCGTTGCTGATCAGGCGAGCGCCGTCAGCGGTGGCCACAACTGCACCCGTCCAAACGTCTTGTGGGGAGAGCCACAAGTTAAAGTCGAGCACCTCGCGGCTGGCTCGGCCTTCCAGAAAACGCACTTTGACGCCCTTGGTCTGGCTGGTGGTATTGATAACCGAAAGCGTAGTGACGTTGCCACCGCGAACAGTGTAGTACGGGAAAATCAGAACTTGACCCAAACCATCCGGATCAATATGGACAGCGTTAGCGGATCCAGCGACGGTCAACGCCCCTAGGCCTGCCAATACTGCTGCGTGCAAAGATTTCTTTTTAAACGTATTCATTTTTTAAGTTACTCCTATTAGAGATTTAAAGTGATCACTTTAGAGAAGCTACAACACACCGTAGTTTATAACACAAAAGTACATTTGACAAACACTTTGTTCAGCCACGGGCAGGCGGGCTTTCACCCTTGGTACACAAACCACCACTGCCCTTGGTCAAAAATCCATTTTTCTTCGATCATTTGATCTACTGGCAAATTCGCCAGCACCATGACGTTGAGTTCAACTTTTACATCACAAACTTCTTCACGACACGTTGCGGATTTCGCTTTTGCGCCCCGCCAAAAAATGGGGTTCACCCGCAACTTGTACACATCCTTCGACATCGTAGAGCGTGCCGCCGGACTCAAAAATTCATAGGCTTTATCGAGATCTTTGGCAAGGAGAATATCCCACCGCGCCTGGACTCTTGCCAATACCTGCTGTTCTGCTGTTTGCACCGGCACTACTGACGCACAACCAGCGAGCAAGACGCAAAAATAAAACAAACCTAAAAATCTACCCAACATTTTACTCACCAATCTTTTCCTACACAGCGTTTCGCATGTCCGTCACGCGCAACAGTTAAACAATAATGAATTCTAACCCTAGCGTCAATGCAGAGAGCGAGTTTTCTTGCGTATGTCCCATTTTTACAACATCCGAGTAACGCATCGCACAGACGCTTCGCCAATACACATTAACTAATTGTACCGCACTTACGGCTTTGCCTTCGGGATGTAGGCTTCCAGCGAGGGCAGCTTTCGGCGAATCTCTTCCGTAACAGCGCGTGAATCATCGTTGTTATTGATGACAACCGGGGTAATGAGAATGACGAGTTCGGTGCGATTGTTTTGGTACGATTGAGTGCCGAAGAGCCCCCCTAAAATGGGGATTTTTGAGAGCAGCGGAATGCCTTGTGAGGCGGACCCGCTGGTGCGTTGAATGAGGCCGGCGAGCACCATGGTTTCACCGGAGGAAACGTTGACGACAGTCTGCGCTTTGCGAGTGTCAATGTTGGGGTTGGCTCCGGTTCCGGGGGTGCTGATTTCTTGATTTACCTCAAGGGTGACGCGCCCGCCTGCATTGATACGCGGTGTCACGGTAAGAATTACGCCGGTATTGAGGTACTGGCGAGAGGTGCTCGTGACCCCCCCGTTACCGGTGGTGGTGCCGGTGTCGACTGAAATTTGTGTGCCGACGTTGATCACCGCTTTTTCGTTGTCGAGCACGGTGACGTTCGGTGTCGAGAGCGTCTGTGATTTGCCATCTTCACCGAGCGCTTGCAGCACCGCGCGAACGTTGCCACCGGTCACGTCAATAAGCTGTAGGCCATCGCTCGCGGGGATGGTGGCGCGCACGTCGGTGCCCGCAGGAAACGCAGGCACGCGGGGCAGCAGCGCCGCGCCGATGCCGTCGGCGGCGCGATTACGCACTGCTCCGGTTAAGCCAGCTTGTGCGCGGATAAACCATTCGAGGCCGAACTTCAATTGATCCGTAAGCGTCACCTCTGCCACGAGCACTTCGACCTTCACTTGCCTGCGAGCAACGTCGAGCTGTCGCAGCGCGCCGGTGATGGTTTCGTAGTCGGAGGGCGAGGCGAGGATTAGCAGCGCGTTGTTGTCGGCGTCCGGAATGATGCGAAGATCTTTGGAGACTGCCACGCCACCACCTTGGAACGATGCTAGGGCTTGCAGTGCGGCCTGAGCCGGTGTTTGTGTCTGCGTTTGACCTGGGGTGCCGGGTGCGCCGGTTGTCGCGAACTGGATGGGGCGCTGACCGGGGGCGAGTGTTGGTGCTGCGGCAGCGCCTTGCTTGTTGCCATAAACTTCGGAGAGTAACTGTGCGAGTTTCTCGGCTTTGCCGTGCTGGACTTGATAGATGTTTAAGCGCACCCCCCCCGCACCGCCGCCGCCTTTGTCGAGGCGCTCGATCCATTTCTTGGCTTCATCCAAATACTTCGGCTGGGTCGTGACCACGAGTAGGCCATTCATCCGCTCAATCGGGATGATGCGAACAATGCCAGATAGCGGGCTATTGGCACCGGCTCCGAAGAGGCGATCTAGATCACCGCTCAGCGTTTTTACGTCGGTCGAGAGTTGGAAAAGACCAACCGAGTAGCCCGCCAAAAAATCGACGTCGAAAAGGTCAATAATTTCCAGCATGTGCTTTAACTCACGCTGCGTGCCGGAGAGAATAAGCAGGTTTCGTAGCTCGTCCTTGCGAACCGATGTGGCTTCGGTCACGTAGGGTTCAAGAATACGAACCATGTCGTTTACGCCGAGGAATTTTAGCTGGATGAGCTGGGTCGAAAAACCGACCGGCAGTTGTGCGATGCCGGTTGCGACTTGCGGTGTGACGGCACCACGACTACCAACAGCTTGAGGCTGAATTTTGTAAAGCCCCTCTTCGCGAAGCATCACTTGGCCGTTTTGGCGCAGCAGCATTTCGAGGGTTGGGATGACGTCTTTGCGTGAAATTGCACGTGAGAACCGCACCGTGACGGTGCCGGTCGTCTGTGGATGAATGGTGAAGGACTCACGTAAAAAATCACCCATCACAGCTTGTACAACCGCACGAATATCGGCCCCTTCAAAATTAAAATTAAACTCTTCGCCACCGGGCGGCGTGGGCGCAGCGGGTGCGGATGGTTTCAAAAATTTTCCCGTGCCTTCAAAAATACGAACAGGAATATCGGTTGGCAAAATTGGCTTTCGCGCGCGCTCATCGCGCGGAGGCGGGAGGCCGGGCAAACCTCCTACGCTCGGTTTTGCGACAGGCCCTGCGAGCAGACCCGGCGCCGGAGTAGCAACCTCAGTTACGGGAGGCAACACCGCCGCCCCGACGACCTTGGCACTCGCCTCGCTGCCTGCTGGCCTCAATAATTCTGGAAGCCCCTGCGTGGTGCAGCTCGCCACCAATATCGCCGCGAGTGCGCTGAAAAAAATGATGCGGATTGCGTGCGGATTGAATTTCATCTGTGCTGACTTTTTAATAGTGGGCGGCCGACGGCTGTGGCCTTCAAAAAACCTCGCACGCCGGTCAAATAGCTAATAGCGGCACGGGTTTCTGGGCGGTTGATTATTTTCATGATTGCGCTACTTTGGTGCAGACGGCTGCTGCTGATTTTGGAAGCGCCGACGACGTTGAATTGCTGGGTCGATGCCAGATGCCGGCTGGTCGGTAGTGCCGGGCAGCAGCATGCCCGGAGGGACGCCACCCGGCGGAAGCGGCATCGGCAACCCGCCGAACTGACCACCGGGCGGGAGCGGCATGGGCGCGCCGCCTTGCGTGGGTGGCATTGGCATACCCGCGGGGAAGCCCCCGATGGTGCCGCCAGATGGTGTGGGAAAGCCATTGGAAAATCCTGCGGGGTTACTTGGCATTGTGCCGCCCGATATTCGTTGCTGCGCGCCCTGGGCGATACCGCCGGATCCTGGCCCCAAGCGTGTGTCTGTGGTGGCAGCGGCGACCGCCTGCGCGGGTGGCGAGGCGGTAGTACGTAACCCGAGCTCTTCGGTCTCCATGCCTTGGCGCAGCACAACTTGGGTCGGCGTTACTTGCTCGACTTTAATGCTCGCATCGCCGGGCCGAACATCGTCGCCTTTTTTCGCACGCAATGTCTTGCCGGTTTTAGTATCAACGAGCAGCGCCACCGCTGCCTCGGCGCTCACAGACGTTCCGACCAAGCGGAACTGCCCTTTTTGCATTGTCGGTGCGGACGCAACGGGGGGCGGGGCAGGCTGCGGCGGGCGACGGCTGGCGCTGAATAAGGGGCGCTCGATGGATTCTTTGAACGTCGGATCCATCGGGGGGAGCGTAAACGACGGCAGAAGGCTGATTTCCTCTGGCTTCACAGCGACGACGACGGGGGCAGGCGGGGCTGCACTGCGACGCCCCCAATCGGTCTCGATACCGAGCACGCTTGCGGCTGCGGCCACGACGGCACCCAAGAAAATGGTCAAGCCAAAGCGTTGCATGGGGTTTGCTGCGGCGCTCATGTTTTTGCTCCAGCCGGACGGGGCAGCGCCTCGGTTACAGCGAGTGGCGCAAAACCAGACAACTCAAGAATGACCTGCATGTCTGGCTCGGGCGTACCCGCCGGAGGCTTGTAACCGACCTGACTAAACGATGTCACGCGCAAGCCATCAACAAACAGGTAGGGCTCGTTAGTTTCGAGCGAGTAGAGAATTTTCCGCAGGTTGGTATTGTTCGCCATGACGGTAATCGTGGCGGCAACTTGTCGGTGTGAGCCCTCATCTTTGTGCGGTAGCGGCTGTTTCATTAGCACTTTGCCACCATTGCCTTCGATTGCGCCGTTGGCGATTTCAAGCAACTCTGCCGTCGCTAACACGGGTGTGGTGCCCTTCAACAAAAAACGTTTGTTGTCTTTGGCTTGCAGCGCCTCGACTGACTTGAGTAATTGCGGGCGTGCGGCATTCGCACTCGTCTGTGCGGTGTAGCGGCGCGTGAGGCTCGCAATGCTGAAATTGTAGTGCTCATGCAATTTCCAAGCCGGGATTGCGATCGC
>JAYVGG010000336.1:0-15964 GCA_043772475.1 Burkholderiales bacterium | reverse complement strand
AAGGGGGCGAATTTCGCGCCCCTTTTTTGTTGGTGTGGCGAAGGGGACATGTGTGAGAGTCATCGTGCTCGGTGCAGGTGTGATTGGTGTTTCGACCGCCTGGTATTTATCCAAATGCGGCCATGAGGTTACGGTGGTGGAGCGCACACCCGGCGCGGGGCTTGAGACCAGCTACGCGAATGGCTCGCAGATTTCGGTTTCGCAGTCCGAGCCTTGGGCGGCACCGGGTGCCCCGTTTAAGGTGATTAAGTGGCTCTTTCAAGCCGATGCGCCACTACTTTTTCGCCCCGATTTTGATTGGCAGCAGATCAGGTGGGGCTTGGGATTTTTGCGCGAGTGTTTACCGTCGCGCTATCGGTTCAACATCCAGCAAATGGTCAATCTCGGTCTTTACAGTCGCCAATCGCTGCAAGCGCTACGGGATGAAACCGGTATTGAGTACGATCACGCCACGCGCGGCATTATTCAGTTTTATACCGAGGCTTCTGAC
Organism: Burkholderiales bacterium; assembly: GCA_043772475.1. Classification (GTDB taxonomy): domain Bacteria; phylum Pseudomonadota; class Gammaproteobacteria; order Burkholderiales; family Usitatibacteraceae; genus UKL13-2. Next base: position 15,474 of record JAYVGG010000336.1, on the reverse strand, counting down.
TACGCCGGGGCGGCTTCGGCGTGCGAATTACTCTCGCGCTACGGTATTGCGCGCAAGGTCATTACGCCCGCTGAGGCTGTTGCGATTGAGCCTGCACTGGCAAGCCTCGGCGCACGTCTCAAAGGGGCGAGCTATGCACAAAGTGACGAATCCGGTGACGCGTATCTATTCACCAAAAATTTGGCTGCTTTTGCCGAGCTTCGCGGGGTGAAATTTTTGTACAACACCACGATTGAAGCGATCCGCACCGAGGATGAGCGAATATCGAGCGTCGTGGTGAAACGTAAAGATGCGGTGACCTATGACGCGATGTCGGCGGATGCCTATGTGGTGGCGCTAGGCTCATACAGCACGCCGATGCTGCGAACCATCGGGCTCTCGATTCCGGTCTATCCGGCGAAGGGCTATTCGGCAACGCTTTCCACAGCCGGCTTTGCGGGCGCGCCCAAGGTGAGCTTGACCGATGAAGCTAAAAAAATAGTTTTTTCGCGCATCGGCGAGCGCCTTCGCATTGCTGGCACGGCCGAGCTATCAGGCTATAGCACCGAGCTTAATATGCTGCGTTGTGAAGCATTGATTAAGCGCGCGCGGGTATTATTTCCCGATGCCGCCGATTACGATCACCCGCAGTATTGGACGGGCTTAAGGCCCGCGACACCCTCAAATCGCCCACTGATCGGGCAGTTTGGCTATCAAAATCTCTACCTCAACACCGGCCACGGCACCCTCGGCTGGACGGAGGGGCCAGGCTCGGGGCGGGCGCTGGCGGCACTGATGTCGGGCGACAAGCCCGCGGTTGATTTTCAATTTCTCGGTGGCAAGTCATGATTACGAAAAGCGATATTGATGCCGCCGCGCGCGTGATCGAAGGCCACGTCACCGATACGCCGTGTTTGCATTCGCGCACACTTTCGGAAATCACCGGCGCCCAGATTTATCTTAAATTTGAAAATCACCAATTCACGGCGAGCTTTAAGGAGCGCGGTGCTCTCAATAAACTGCAATCGCTTAGCCCACAGGAGCGCCAAGCCGGTGTGATTGCGGCCAGTGCCGGCAACCACGCGCAAGGGGTTGCGTATCACGCGACGCGCTTGGGCATGGCGAGCGTGATCGTGATGCCGCGATTTACCCCGCACGTGAAAGTCGATATGACGCGCCGCCACGGTGCCGAGGTGGTTCTGCACGGGGACGATTTTGATGCGGCCAAAGCCCACGCCACCGAGCTTGCCCGCACGCGCGGCCTCATCTTCGTCCATGCGTATGACGACGAAAAAGTAATCGCCGGGCAGGGCACCATCGGCCTTGAAATGCTCGCGGCTCACCCTGAGCTTGATACGCTTTGCGTCGCCATTGGCGGTGGTGGGCTGATTAGCGGCATCGCGATTGCCGCGAAAGCGATCAAGCCCGGCATTGAGATTATTGGGGTGGAAGCGATGCGCTTTGCCTCAATGCACGCGGCCACCAAGGGCCAGGTCGCCGCCTTTGGCCTCTCGACGATTGCCGAAGGCATCGCGGTAAAGGAGCCTGGCAAACTCACGCGCGCGATTGTTGAAAAACACGTGAGCGATATTGTGCTGGTTGACGAAGGCGATATTGAGGCCGCGATTGTGATGCTGCTCGAAATCGAAAAAACCGTGGTGGAGGGGGCGGGTGCGGCTTCGCTTGCGGCGGTGCTGCGCCACCGCGAGCGTTTTCAAGGTAAGCATGTTGGCCTGGTGCTGTGCGGGGGCAATATTGATCCGCTGATGCTCGCCGATATTATCGAACGCGGCATGGTGCGAACCGGGCGGCTCTCACGCATTACCGTCGAGATCCGTGATTTGCCGGGGGCGCTGGCGAAAATCACCAACCTGATCGCCGAAGCCAACGCCAACATCGAAGAAGTCCACCACCAGCGCGCCTTCACGCACCTGCCGGTGCAAAGTGCAGAAGTCGAATTTGTGCTGAAAACCCGTGACGCCACGCATGTGGATGAAATTATTGCGCGCTTAGCGGCGGCGGGATTTAAGGCCTACCCGCACCGGGTAGATGGCTGAAACCCTAGGCGGGGCGCGGGTTTCCGGCGGCTAGTCGGCAAACGACATCTCGGCCAAGCAGGCCTCTAACTGCGCTTCCCATGGGCTCATGGTGGTGCCGAGAGCGGCTTCTAGCTTGGCGCTTGAAAGCTTTGAGTAAGCCGGGCGGCGAGCAGGGGTAGGGTAATCGGCGGTCGTAATGGCGGTGATTTTCTTTACGATCTGGCGCGTGTCGCGCGCGCGGGTGGCGGCGATGATGCGCTCGGTAAAGCCGTGCCACGATGTCACCCCGTCGGCTGCGGCATGATAGAGGCCATCGGCGATTCCAAAGCCAAAGCCCGCACTGCTCGCGTGTAGCGCGCGCACACTTAACGCCGCGACATCGCCCGCCCATGTTGGTGCGCCAAGCTGGTCGCCCACGACGCGTAGCTCCGAGCGCTCGCGCGCGAGCCGTAACATGGTGAGCATAAAATTTTGGCGGCGTGATGCGTATAGCCAGCTCACGCGCAGCACGAGGTGGCGCGCGGCGATAGCGCACACCGCTTGTTCACCGGCAAGTTTTGTCTGCCCATACACGCCAAGCGGCGCGGTCGGGTCGCTCTCGCGATAGGGCTCGGTGGCGCTGCCATCAAAAACATAATCAGTCGAGTAGTGAACAATCGGTATGCCGAGTCGATTGGCCTCTTCTGCTAACACGTGCGGTGCGCGCGCGTTAATCGCGTGGGCGGCATCCATCTCGGTTTCGGCTTTGTCGACCGCCGTGTAGGCGCCGGGGTTAATAATCAAGGTCGGCTTCACAGCGCGCACGCACTGCACGATGGCATCCGCGTTGGCAAGGTCGAGCTTATCGCGCGCGGGGGCCACGATGTCGTGCTTTTCGCCGAGCCGCTTAATCAATTCAAAGCCGAGCTGACCGCAACCACCCGTGATGAGAATGGTCATTGGAAACAATCGGCGGTGGCGAGTGGTCGACCTTCTGCGTCCTTCGCGTTGAGATTGGGTGCGCCATCGATGCGATCAAGCGGCCAATTGATACCGAGTGCCGGGTCATTCCACAGCAGCGCGCGCTCGTGATCCTTCGCCCAGTAGTCGGTGGTCTTGTAGAGAAATTCGGTATCGTCTTCGAGCGCCATAAAGCCGTGTGCGAAGCCTTTGGGCACCCACAACATAGTTTGGTTTTTGGCGGAAAGCGTGACACCCACGTGCTGACCAAAAGTCGGTGAGCTACGCCTAATATCGACCGCCACGTCATACACTTCGCCGGCAATCACGCGCACAAGCTTACCCTGCGCGGATTCGATTTGGTAGTGGAGGCCGCGCAGCACACCCTTTGACGATGACGAATGATTGTCCTGCACGAACCGATCTGTAACGCCAGTCAATTCTCGAAATTTTCGCTCGTTAAAGCTTTCGTAAAAATAGCCGCGAGGGTCGCCGAAAACAGTAGGTTGAATAATTTTTACGTCGGCAATCGCGGTATCAATCACCTTCATTAAAACACCCTCTGATTTAGCATTTGCATCAGGTACTGGCCATAGCCATTTTTAATCATCGGCTTCGCGAGCGCTTCGACTTGCGTTGCCGTAATCCAGCCTTGGCGGTAAGCGATTTCTTCCGGGCACGCGACCTTCAAGCCCTGGCGGCGCTCGATGGTGGCAATGTATTGCGAGGCTTCGAGCAGTGACTCGTGCGTGCCGGTATCGAGCCAGGCCATACCGCGCCCCATCACCTCACAGGTGAGCTGCCCGCGATCTAGGTAGAGGCGATTTAAGTCGGTGATTTCGAGCTCGCCGCGCGCGGAGGGTTTTAAGTTTGCGGCCAATTCGCAAACGTTGCTGTCGTAAAAATAAAGCCCGGTCACGGCGTAATTCGATTTCGGCTTGGCGGGTTTTTCTTCGAGTGAAAGCACGCGCCCGGCATCATCGAATTCGGCCACGCCATAGCGCTCTGGGTCCTGCACGTGATAGGCGAACACGGTGGCGCCAGTCTGCTGTTCAGTGGCGCGCTTGAGCTGGCTAGAAAAATCGTGGCCGTAAAAAATATTGTCGCCCAAGACCAACGCGGATGGGTTGTTGCCGACAAACGATTTACCGATGTGGAAAGCTTGCGCGAGCCCTTCAGGTGAAGCTTGCACCTCATAGCGCAGATTGATGCCCCACTTGCTACCGTCGCCTAATAACTCGATAAAGCGCGGCGTATCTTGCGGGGTGGAGATGAGCAAAATATCGCGCATCCCGGCCAGCATGAGTGTGGTCAGCGGGTAGTACACCATCGGTTTATCGTAAATCGGCAGGAGTTGCTTGGAGACGACTTGCGTGACCGGATAAAGCCGGGTGCCGGAGCCGCCCGCGAGAATAATGCCCTTGCGATTCATGCCAGCTCCTTGCCATATTGCTGCTCAATCCATTGGCGATATTCGCCGCTCACGACCGACTTTACCCATTCAGGGTTAGCTAAATACCACTCAACGGTTTTGCGTATGCCGGTGTCAAACGATTCTTTCGCGCGCCAGCCGAGCTCGCCTTCAAGCTTGCTTGCATCAATTGCGTAGCGCTGGTCGTGGCCGGGGCGGTCTTTCACGAAATTTATTTGCTCAGCATATTTTTTGCCGTCTTGGCGCGGGCGAAGTTCATCTAGCAGGCTACAAATCGTGTGGACGACTTCTAAATTGGTGCGCTCATTACGCCCACCGATATTGTAGGTTTCGCCGAGCCGCCCACGCGCTAATGCCAAGCGAATGGCCGAGCAATGGTCGGTCACGTAAAGCCAATCGCGCACGTTTTGGCCGTTGCCATAAACGGGGAGTGGCTCGCCGTCCAATGCCTTCAAAATAACCAACGGGATTAGCTTTTCCGGGAAGTGATAAGGCCCGTAATTGTTCGAGCAATTGGTGGTGAGCACGGGCAAATGGTAGGTGTGATGAAACGCGCGCACCAGATGATCCGATGCCGCCTTCGAGGCCGAGTAGGGGCTATTGGGCTCATAGCGGTGCTGCTCCGTGAAGGCGGGTGCTGTCATGTCGAGCGAGCCGTAGACCTCATCGGTCGAGACATGCAAAAACCTGAAGGCAGATTTTTCAGCGGCACCCAATTGGCCGAAATAGTGACGCACTTCTTCGAGCAAATTAAAGGTGCCGACGATGTTGGTTTCGATGAATTCGGCCGCACCGGCAATCGAGCGGTCAACATGGCTCTCGGCGGCGAAATTAACGATGGCGCGCGGCTTGTGGGTGGCGAGTAACGCTTTGAGTGTGGCGCGATCACCAATGTCGCCGCGCACAAATTGGTAAGCCGGATTTTTCACAAGATCAACCAACGAGTTCGGATTGCCCGCGTAGGTGAGCTTATCGAGGTTGAGTACCGCCTCGGTCTCGTGAGCTAACCATTCGCGAATAAAGTTGCTGCCGATAAAACCCGCGCCGCCGGTGACGATAATCATGTGTTGTTTTTCTTTAGTGAAGACGGTGAAATTTTAACATTCGGCTCCGCCGCTATGGCGCGGACTTCTTCGAGAGCTCAATCAATTTCGCATATTTCGCAAATGCCGCAAAACAGCCAATCGTCACGTGCGCGAAGCCAGCGCCACCGTCGAGAAAGCCTAATTTAATAAAATAAAACTTAATAAATCGCGCAAGCGGGCTCAAGAATAATTTGCCGTAGCCCGCGCGTACCCCTTGCCCGTAGAGGGCTTGCGCGTGCAGGCTCGAGTAGCGATTTTGCTTGGCGAGGTAATGGCTTACGTCTTCCGCCGACTCATGCAGCAAATCGCCCGCGAGTAGGCCCACATCAGCGGTCGTGATGACGGCCTCGTGGACTTCATCGTTACTCCAGCTCGCGTGGGTGCGGTGAAAAAGTCGTAGCGACCAATCTGGGTAACCCTCGCCGTGTTTTAGCCAGCGGCCCAAGAAACGATTGCGACGCGGCATGCGGTAAGCCTTGAAGACTGGGCTCGTCATCGCCGCTTGAATGGAGGCCGCGAGCTCGGGCGTGACGCGCTCGTCTACATCCAGACAGAGCACCCAATCGTGCTTCGCTTCGCTCACCGCAAATTGTTTTTGGCGGCCAAAGCCTAGCCATTCTTTTTCAATCACCCGGCAGCCGCGCACATCCGCAATCGCGCGCGTTTCGTCTTCTGAGCCCGAATCTACGACCAAAATTTCATTGGCAAAACGCACCGAATCAATGCACGCCGCGATTTGCGAGGCGGCATCTTTAGCGATGATGACCACGGAAAGATTAGTTTTAGGCGATGACATAGCGCACGTGTAAGCAAGAGTTGTACATTGTAAACGAACACCTAACTGAACCAACTTAGTGAACCAGCTAAAATGACACCGTGCGCCTACTTCTTGTCAAACTCTCCTCGATGGGGGACGTGATCCACAATTTTCCCGTGGTGAGCGATATCCGCCGTCATTTTCCCAACGCCCAAATCGACTGGGTGACGGAGTCGGCCTATGTTCCAATGGTGCGCTTGCATCCAGAGGTGACAGCGGTGCAGTCGGTGTCGCTCAGAAATCTAAAGCGCGCCATTTTTAGCCTGCCGATGTGGCGCACCCTGCGTGAAGATCGCGCGAGACTTTCGCGCCAGAACTACGATCTCGTGATCGACACCCAAGGCTTGGTGAAAAGTGCCATCGTCGCGCGCTGGGCAGGCGCGCCGATTGCGGGCTACACGCGCGTCGTCGCCCGCGAGCCGTTGGCGGCACGTGCCTACGCGCATACCTACAACATCGCCAAAAATCAACACGCGGTGGAACGCAATCGCCAACTCGCCGCCGCCGCCTTGGGCTACACCCTCGACACTGCGCCCGACTATGGCCTTCATCGTCAAACCCCAATAACCACGCCGGTTTCCGGCACGATGCCGACTGTGGTTTTGCTGCATGCCACCAGCCGTGACAACAAAAAATGGCCGCTCCCATCATGGCGTGAATTAGTGCGCCACTTAAATGAAGCGGGCTATGCGGTCAGCCTACCGTGGGGCAGTGCGCGCGAAAAAAAAATGAGTGAAGAAATCGCCATCGGGCACGCCCACGTAAATGTGCCGGCGAGTCTATCGCTCACCGCTGCGGCCGCGTTATTGCAAGATGCGGTGGCCGTCGTTGGGGTGGACACCGGCCTAAGCCATCTCGCGGTGGCGCTAAACCGGCCGACGATTGGCCTCTACATCACCACAGCCCCCGCGCTCACCGGGCTGTACGGCGGCACGCACGCGATCAATCTCGGTGGGGGGAGTGAGCTAGAACCCGCAAACGTGAGTATCGACGCGGTGTTTGCGGCATTAGCCCCGCACCTTGCCGCGAAGAATGCGGCCTAAGATGCTACGATTTTTATACTCCGTGGCGCTGGCCTTATTGCTGCCGGTGATTTTATTTAGGCTCTGGTGGCGCGGCTTTGGCGATGCCCGCTATCGCGAGCACGTCGCCGAGCGCTTTGGGTTTTATACCGATGCACCGGCGCGCAAAACGATCTGGATTCACGCCGTCTCGGTGGGGGAGACACGCGCCGCACAGCCACTGGTGGCGGCGCTACTGGCACGTTTTCCCGAGCACGCGATCCTCATGACCAGCATGACACCTACCGGGCGCGCGACGGCCAATGAAATTTTTGCACCGCTGCGTGCAAGGGGCCGCCAGATCATCGCGGCGCACGTGCCGTATGACCTAAATTTTGCTATCGCGCGCTTAATCAAGCATTTTTCGCCCGTGATGTTGATCGTGATGGAAACCGAAATTTGGCCGAATTTAATGGCGAGCTGCCGGGCGCGCGATGTCCCGGTTTCGCTAGTGAATGCGCGGCTTTCGCAGCGCTCGGCAGATCGCTACCAACGCCTCTGGCCGATCACCGCCCTCGCGCGCGATGCGGTAGGCCGCATCAATATCGTCGCCGCGCAGACCTTGGAGGACGCGGCCCGATTCACGGCACTCGGCGCACGAAAGCCCGCCGTCACCGGTAATCTAAAATTTGATGCCGTCGCCGATAAAGCCAATCTCGACTTAGGGGCGCGCTGGCGCGAAGAAGCGGGCACGCGCACCGTGCTGCTCGCGGCCAGCACGCGCGAAGGCGAAGAAAAATTACTGATTGAGGCCTATCGCGATCACACCAGTGCGGATTTTCGCGCCCGCGCGCTCTTGGTAATCGTACCGCGCCACCCGGTTCGATGTGATGAAGTCGCCGCCCTGATTGCCGAGGCAGGCTTTACTTTTTCACGCCGCAGCCAAAGCCTACCGGACGGCGCACCGATCTGGTTGGGCGACTCCATGGGCGAGCTCGTCGCCTATTACGCGCTCTGCGATGTCGCCTTTATTGGTGGCAGCTTGGTGCCAATGGGCGCACACAATTTAATCGAGGCCGCCGCTATCGGTAAACCGATTCTCATCGGTGAAAGTCAGTTTAATTTTGCTGAGGCCGCCATCCAAGCCAGGGCAGCCGGTGCTGCACTTTTCGTGCAAGACGCCGCAGCGTGGGCGCGTGCGTGCGTCGATTTAGCCGACGACCCCGCGCGCCGCGCAGCAATGGGTGAGGCCGGGCGGACGTTTGCCAGCGCGCATCGCGGGGCAACCGCGAAGACGGTTGAACTTGTTGCCACGCTGATGGCGGGCGCGTGAATCCGCCGCGCGCCGAGACGATTGCGCTGCTCAATCAAGCGATGGCCCGGCTTAAGCTAGGCCATGCCGCGGATGCGCGGCGTGTGATTAGTGCTGCCCTCGCGGCAGATCCCGCCAGCCCGCACGTGCAGTTGGCGCTTGCCATGCTGCATCAGCACGAGCGGCGCTATGCCGAGGCAACACAAATACTGCAAACATTAACGACTGCCGAGCCCGCCTTTTTCCCCGCATGGGCAACGCTCGGCCTTGTACGTCGCGCCGAGGGCGATATTGTTGGCAGCGTGGCAGCCCTTGAGCGTGCCCACGCGCAAAATCCGCAGTATCTTGAGGCCGCGTTTAATCTCGCCCTTGGCTATGAAGATCTAGCAAGGTCAGCGGAGGCGATCAGCCTTTACCGCCATGTGATTAATCTCCAACCCAGCTTCACACCCGCAAAAACCAATCTCGGCGTGCTCGCCCGCAAGCTCGGCGATTTTGCGCTCGCACGTGAATACTTGGAGCCGCTGGCACATGATGCCAACGCCAACGCTAACGCGGACGCCAAGCTTAATTTCGCGTTACTGCTCACCGATGTAGGCGAGTACGCCAAGGCCATTGCATACGCGCGTGAGGCCACCCTATTGGCCGCTGACGACCCCGCCACATGGGAAACCCTAGGCCAGGCGGCACTCTTGGGCGGGGATGCCGAGATCGCGGTCGAGGCGTTTACGCGCGCAAGCGCGCTCGCCCCCGGCAATGCCGAAACCCTCTACGATTTAGGCCGTGCTGAAATTTCATGTGGCGATGTGGCGAAGGGCAAGGCCACGCTAGCGGATGCGTTAGCGATCAAACCAGACTACCTGCCGGCCTTGTTCGCACGCGAATTAGCGCTACCCCCGCTCTATCAAAGCGACGCGCATATGGCGGCCGCGCGTAGCGATTGGGTGCGCGGCATCGAAAATTTAGAAGCGCTCATTTTGCAAGGCCGCCAATGGCCTGTCGGGGAGGCGCTTAAAGCCGTTTCCACCTACGTGCCCTACGCCTTGCACTACCAAGATAGCGACACCACAGGCTTACAGTGCCGCTTCGGTAAACTCGTGGAAACCGTTGTGGGGCGCGCCTTTCCACAGTTTTTGCTGCCCTGTGATTGGGCACCAATGGCGCACGGTGGGAGGCTACGCGTCGGGTTTGTGAGCGCCTATTTGCGTCATCACAGCGTGGGCAATTTTTTCTCCTCTTGGATTACCGATCTCGATACCGCCAGGTTTGAAAGTTTTGTCTTCTCGATTGGCGAGAGCGAGGACGCGCTAACGCACCGTATCGCTGCGTGCGCCGCGCATTTTTCGCGCGAGCAGGACATTGAAAAAATCGCGCCCGCTATTCGTGCCGCCAAGCTCGATGTGTTGATCTTTATTGATGTCTCCATGCACCCGCACGCGCAGGTGTTGGCCGCGATGCGCTTAGCCCCCATTCAATGCGCGGCCTACGGACACCCAATCACCACGGGGCTTTCCACGGTTTCGCACTTTTTATCCGCCGATGCCGCCGAGCCCGACAACGCGGGGGCGCACTACATTGAAAAATTAATTCGCTTACCAAAAATGGGCTTGAAGATTCGTGCGACGGCCGTCGTTTCGCATGAGACGAAAGCAGGCGTTCAGTTTCTCTGCGCGCAACGATTATTCAAAGTTTTACCGCACATGGATAGGCTCATTGCCCAGATTCTGCGAGGCGTTCCGGGCAGTCGCGTGGCTTTCTTTGCCTCGCTATCACAGCGCCTGAACGCGCAATTCGTCGAACGCATTAGCACCGCGCTACGTGCGGAAGGCCTTGAGCCCGGAAGCGTGCTTGAAATGCTGCCCGTCATGCCGCACGCGGCGTTTTTGCAAACCATCGAGTCGGCTACGTTGCTCTTGGACACCACACATTTTTCTGGTGGTAACACCAGCTTTGATGCGTTAGCCCTTGGTGCTCCGGTGCTGGCCTACGAGGGCACTATGCTGCGCGGGCGGCAGACTTCTGCCATGCTGAATTTATTAGGTGTCGGGGAACTCATTGCCCGAAACGATGACCAATACGTGCATCTGGCCTGCGCGCTTGCTAACAACCCGGCCATGCGTGAAAAAATGCGTGTACGCATTGTCGCGAGCAGGCATCGCTTATTCGACGACGATGGCGCAATCCCCGCGCTGGAAGCGGCGCTACAGGCATTGGTCGCATCCGCAACCCCGGCAAAAACAGCGCCACTGCTATAATTTCGCTCACAAGAGCCTAGGTCAAAAATTACTTTATGAATTCATCGGTGTCCGCTGAACCCATCGCCCCCGCGGGCTCACTAGCACCTGTGCTCGCCCCGGCGCGCCTAGGCGAGCTACTCGTGGCGCGCGCAAGGCTCGATAACGCGAACCTTGATCGGGCGCTCAAGGTGCAAGAGGCTGGGCGCGAATCCACTGGCAGCACCGAGCGCATTGGCTCGGTATTAACGCGATTAGGCATGGTCTCGGGACGTGATTTGGCTGAGGCACTTGCGGTGCAACACGGCTGGGTTATTGTCGAGGCGGCTGAATTCCCCGAGCTACCGGTGATGGAAGAAGCGATCTCGCCGCGCTTTATTCAAGAGTCGCGCGCGATTCCGGTCTCTGAAAACGAGCAAGAAGTGGTGCTCGCCATGGCGGATCCTGGCGACCGATTTACGCTGCAAGCGTTTGCGGCTGCAACGCGGAAGCGCGTGATCGCAAAACTATTGCCAAGTAACGATTTCGATGCACTTTTCGAGCGCCTTTACGGCAATGGCAAATCGTCGATGGGCCAGATTGTCGACAATATCTCCACGCGCGATGAAGACCAAGAATTTGGCGACATCGAGCAATTAAAAGATTTGGCTTCCGAGGCTCCCGTAATTCGCTTGGTGAATCTCATCATCAATCACGCGCTAGAGCGCCGCGCCTCTGATATTCACATCGAGCCATTTGAAAATCGCCTCATCGTGCGCTACCGGGTAGATGGTGTCTTGCACGAGACCGAATCACCGCCGCGCAGATTGTCTGCCGCCGTGATTTCACGTATCAAAATTATGGCCAACCTCGATATTGCTGAGCGCCGTTTGCCACAAGACGGTCGCATTAAATTGCGCGTGCAGGGTAAAGAAATTGACCTGCGGATTTCGACCGTCCCCACCATGCACGGCGAGTCTGTCGTGATGCGTATTCTCGACAAAGGTGGCGTGGCGTTGGACTTTCACGCATTGGGGTTTGACGAGCGCAACCTGAAGATATTTAAGGAAATTTTAGGTCAGCCGCACGGCATTATTCTGGTCACAGGCCCCACCGGTAGCGGTAAAACCACCACGCTTTATACCGCACTCGATACGCTCAATCAGCCCGACGTAAAAATCCTCACCGTCGAAGACCCGGTCGAATACCAGATGCCGGGCATTAACCAGATTCAAGTGAAGCCGCAGATTGAATTAACCTTTGCCAACGCCTTGCGCTCGATTGTGCGCCAAGACCCCGATGTCATCATGATCGGTGAGATTCGCGATCTTGAGACGGCCCAAATCGCCGTGCAATCGGCTCTCACCGGCCACTTGGTGCTAAGCACGCTGCACACCAATGACGCGGCGGCATCCGTGAACCGCCTCCTCGATATGGGGGTCGATGACTACATGCTGACATCGACCGTGATCGGCATTCAGGCGCAGCGCTTGGTGCGCCTACTCTGCACGCATTGCAAAACGCCGTATCAGCCGGTGGCGGAAGTGGTGAATCAGCTTGGGTTGAAACGTTTTTCAGGCGGGGCCGATGTCACGCTGCACCACGCCAAGGGCTGTGAGCATTGCGGCCACACGGGCTACTTTGGGCGCGAGTCGATCATGGAGATTTTGCCGATGACCGATAGTCTGCGAAGCCTCGTGATGCGTCACGCCACGGCGGCCGAGCTACGCAAAGCCGCCATCGGTGAAGGCATGGAAACCATGTACGAAAATGGCCTGAAAAAAGCCGTCGCCGGTGTCACCACGATGGAAGAAGTTTTGCGCGTCACGCGCGAAGATTAACGAAGCCATGCCCATCTTTCGCTACAAGGCCGTATCGCCTGCCGGTGAAGTCACCGAGGGTGTGGTGGATGCGCTCACGCACGCAGCGGTGATCGAGCGCCTGCAAGGCATGGGTTTGATTCCGATCCGTGCCGCCGAGGCGACCGACGGCGAAAACACCAAAACAGCGGCCGGCACCGGCGGCGGATTATTTTCCGCACGCAAACTTTCGCAGGATGATCTGGGCAGCATGACGCGCGAATTGGCCACCCTATTGCGCGCCGGTTTGCCGCTCGATCGGAGCTTTGAAATTTTGATCGATCTGGCTGAAAAGCCAAGCGTGGCGCGGCTTTTGGGCGAATTACGCAATGATGTAAGGAGTGGCGACGCGCTCTCCAAAGCGCTCGATAAACACCGTGATGTGTTCTCGCGTTTTTATATCAACATGGTCAAAGCGGGCGAGGTCGGCGGTGCGCTCGGTGTGGTGATGTCGCGCTTGGCCGAGCATATTGAGCGCAGCAAAGATTTGAAAGACAGCGTGGTTTCGGCTCTCATCTACCCGGCGATTTTGGTTTTTGTGGCGACCGCTTCGGTGTTGGCACTCGTGATTTTTGTGGTGCCGCAGTTCAAACAAATTTTCGATCAATCCGGCAAGGCGTTGCCGTTTGCGACCTCTATTGTGCTCACCACGGGAACTTTTTTGCGTGCTAACTGGCCTATCTTGCTGGCAGGGTTTTTGTTGGCGCTCTGGTTATTGTCACGCTCATTCTCAAACCCGGTCTCCCGCGCGCGCTGGGATGCGCGCCTATTGCGCTGGCCCGTCGCGGGGCCGTTGATCGCGAAGCTCGAAATGGCACGCTTTTCACGCTCGCTCGGCACCTTGCTTGAGAATGGTGTGCCGCTGTTAGCGGGGCTCTCGATCTTGAAAGAGACGTTGGGGAATGCGGTGTTCCGCGATGCCGTTGGGCAGATTGCAGGCGAGCTCAAGGAAGGGCGAGGTATGTCGAAGCCGATGCTTGAAGCGAAAGTATTTCCGAAGTTAGCCGTGCAGATGATCGCGGTTGGCGAAGAAACCGGCAGGCTCGATGAGATGCTCGTCCAGGTGGCCGATGTGTACGATAAAGAAGTAGCGTCCGCGATTAAAAAAGCGTTGGCGCTACTTCAACCGATCATGATTATTGGCTTGGCGGTGGTGATCGGCGGCATCATCATGTCGATCTTGGTGGCGATGTTTGACTTGATGGATTTACCCATTTAGAACAGGATTTAGCGATGAAAAATTTGCAAATGCGCGCAAGAGAACGTGGTTTTACCCTGATGGAAATTTTGATTGTGGTGGCGATTATTGCGCTTGTGGCAGGCTATGCGGCGAGCCGAATTTTTGACGGCGGTGACAAAGCCAAGGCCTCACTCACCAAAGCGAAAATGGGTGAAATCGCGGGTGCGTTAGACATGTACAAGCTCGATGTTGGCCGCTACCCAACGACACAGGATGGTCTCAAAGCGCTGCTCACCGCCCCAAGCGGCAGCACGAAATGGAATGGCCCTTACGTGAAAAACGAAGGCAATATCAAAGATGCATGGGGTGCTGATTTTTTATTCAAAGCGCCCGGTGAGCAGAACCGTCCCTTTGAGATGACTTCGCTTGGTGGCGATGGCAAAGAGGGCGGTGACTCGCCCGCTACCCGCGACATTAAGTCGTGGGATTAACGCGGTAACGCTTTCCACCCACCATGCTTTCCACGCAAAAAATTTCACGTACATTGCTGGAAAGCCGCGCCAGTATTAGCGTTCCACGGGGTTTCACGTTGATGGAGCTCCTCATCGTGATCACCTTAATCGCGCTCGCGTACTCGTTACTGCCGGTGTTTTTTTTCTCCGGGGTCTCGGGTGCCGCGCTGAAATCGGACGCGCGTTTAGTCGCCGGTGGTCTCAAGCTCGCGCGTGATCACGCGATTTTTTCCCGGAAACCCTCGTTTCTCTTGCTTAATCTTAAAGAGCGCGAATTTTCTGTCGATGGTGACGCGCGGGTTCATAAGTTGCACCCCGATATCGAGCTCAAACTTTTCACCGCCGAGGCAGATCAAATTTCCGAAGATGTTGGCGCGATTAGGTTTTTCCCCGATGGTTCGTCGAATGGTGGGCGCGTTACGGTGGGCTCGGGCGCGCGGCAATATCTGATTGACATCGAGTGGCTCACCGGCAAGGTGACGATTGATGAGGCCATTGATGCGAAGGGCTAATCCGCAGCTACACCAATCACCCCGAAAGCCGCGTGGATTCTCGCTTTTGGAGATTTTGGTCGCCTTTGTTTTGTTAGCACTCGCGATGACCGCCCTCATGCAAATTTTTTCGACGAGCTTAAACGGCACCGGTGTGGCCGATCACTACGCCAAAGCCACCATGCTCGCGCAATCAAAATTAGCCAGTACCGGCGTGGAAGAAGCGCTGCGCGAAGGCACCACCAATGGCACCTTTGATGAGCTCTACACATGGAAAGTGAGTGTGAAAGCCTACGAAGACCCGCTCTCGCCCCCTAACCCCGCCAACCAACAATTTGTATTCGTCAAGCTATATGAGGTTGAGGCCAGTGTGTCGTTTCCGGCGGATGATCAGCGCACGCGTAACGTGACGCTAACCAAGCTTCTCCTAGGCCCACGGGACCCCGTATGAGCCAGCGCACTCCGGGTATAGCGCTGCGCGAGCGAGGTTTTACGCTCCTCGAAATGCTGCTGGGCTTGGCACTCTTGGCGCTCATGATGGTGCTCATTTATTCGTCACTTAATTTTGGCTTACGTGCGTGGAACACAGGCGACGCGCGTGTGACCGAGGCATCC
>JAYVGG010000335.1:0-4989 GCA_043772475.1 Burkholderiales bacterium | reverse complement strand
GTCACCGGCAATTTGCGGCGACGATCTACGCGGAAGTAGAGATAATCTTTCGGGTCAAATTCAAAATCAAGCCATGAGCCACGGTAAGGAATCACCCGTGCCGAAAAAAGCAACTTGCCTGAGGAGTGCGTCTTGCCGCGATCGTGTTCAAAAAACACGCCGGGCGAACGGTGCAACTGCGAGACGATCACGCGGTCGGTGCCGTTAATCACAAACGAGCCGTTACGCGTCATGAGCGGGATTTCGCCCATGTAGACTTCTTGCTCTTTTAATTCTTTAACCGTGGGCTTCGAGGCCTCACGATCCATGATGATGAGGCGAACCTTGGCGCGCAAAGGCGACGCGTAGGTGAGGCCACGCTGCTGGCACTCGAGCACGTCAAACGGCGGCTGGCCAAGATGGAAGCTCACATACTCAAGGCGCGCGAATTGATTGTGCGAAACAATCGGGAATACCGACGTGAACGCGGCTTCGAGGCCCTGATTTTTGCGGCTCGCAACAGGCACTTCAGCTTGCAAAAATTCCGCGTAGGAATTGAGCTGGGTCGCGAGCAAATAAGGCACGTCCAAGACACTAGCGCGTTTCGCGAAACTCTTGCGAATGCGTTTTTTCTCGGTATAGCTGTAGGTGGTGGCTACGGGTGTGGTCATACAAGATCTCCGAACGTTGAAGGGCGATGCACCGCAAGGCGGTGTCCAAGTTCATTGACTGGCAGAGCGGAATTCTGCTCTGTCATTTGGTGAAGGGCCGCTACCCTTCGCTGGCGGACAGTGACTGACGTCACCCGGACCAAACGTCTTCTGCAGTCGTTTCAGAAGACAAAATTAAGCGCGAAAATTATGCGTTCGCGTTTAATTTTGCATTCTAACAATCAGCCGGAAACCCAACAATGGCGCGGGTTTCGAGCGTATTACGCTTTCAAAATCCACCCCCGCAAAAAGCTTCGCGGGAGTGGGTTTCGTAAACTTCTTGGCTTAAAACTTACTTCAATTCGACCTTGGCACCAGCATCTTCGAGCTTTTTCTTCATTGCTTCGGAGTCAGCTTTGTTAGCGCCTTCTTTTACTGCTTTTGGTGCGCCTTCAACCAAAGCCTTGGCTTCAGCAAGACCCAAACCAGTGATTTCGCGAACGGCCTTAATCACGTTGATTTTGTTAGCGCCGAAGTCCATCAACATAACGTTGAATTCGGTCT
The DNA here is from genome assembly GCA_043772475.1 of Burkholderiales bacterium. Classification (GTDB taxonomy): domain Bacteria; phylum Pseudomonadota; class Gammaproteobacteria; order Burkholderiales; family Usitatibacteraceae; genus UKL13-2. The sequence continues at coordinate 3,796 of JAYVGG010000335.1, read as the reverse complement.
TCTCTTCAGCAACGGCTGCAACTGCACCGCCACCGCCGCCGGGTGCCGCCATGGCTGCTGCGGATACGCCAAACTTCTCTTCGATTGCTTTGACCAGATCGTTAAGATCCATAACCGACATCGCGTCGAGGGAGGCCAAAAATGCGTCTTTATCAAATGCCATGATGAAATTCCTTAAAATTTAATACGATTGAATGGTTGAGATGTCGCTAAATCAAGCAGCCACAGGATCAGCTTTTTTCTCGGCAATAGCAGCAACCACGCGCGCAAGACGCGATACGGGCGACTGCATGAGACCCAACAACTGCGACAACAGCACTTCTTTGCTTGGGATATTGGCAAGCGATTGAACCGCTGCCTTATCGAGCAATTTGCCGTTGAACGCACCAACTGTGATCGCGAATTTTTCGCGGCCTTTGGCGAAGTCGTTAACGACTTTTGCGGCGGCAACAGCGTCATTCGAGAAGCTATACAGCAGTGGGCCTACCATGTGATCCTTGGCGATCGCAAAGGGCGTACCTTCTACGGCACGAATTGCGAGCGTGTTTTTGAGAACACGCATGTAAACGCCTTTGGAACGCGCATCAGCACGCAGCTTGGTCAATTCAGCGACCGTGGTTCCGCGATATTCAGCGAGCACCATGGTTTGCGCTTTGGCGACCTTGCCAGCGATTTCAGCGACGACTTCTTTCTTGCCTTCCAGACTCAAACTCACGTTTGATCTCCTTTCGTTGAAAAATGAATAACCGCCCATGCGGCAATCCACGCTCATAGCGAGTCGCTTGGAGATCATCGCCTTGTTGCCCCAAGCTCTGAGACCACAAAAGCGCGAAATCGTTGCGGGATCCGCTATCTACGCTGTGCGGAGCTCGATATTCACGACGGCAAAACCGTCACGAAAATCTTGCCCGCAATTAAGCGTTTGGCTCATGCGGTACTCTGCTGAATCAAGCGCCACAGCGGTCTTGGATAACCCCGCCGCCTCAATAATCCGAAGCAGCGAGTCCCAAACTTTGCCCACGCCAAGGCGCGGGCGAAAAACAAAATTATTGTTGTGTGTTCTGCGAAGCCATGCCTGCGGTGTCAAGACGGATACCGACACCCATGGTTGAGGACACAGAAATCTTCTTCAAAAAGATACCCTTGGACGACGCGGGCTTGGCTTTGTTTACAGCGCCTAGCAAGGCGGTAAAGTTTTCGCTCAAGGCGTCCAGCGGGAACGACGCGCGGCCAATCGTGCATTGCACAATACCGCCTTTGTCGGCACGGTACTGTACCTGACCGGCCTTGGCATCTTTAACGGCTTTTTCGACGTTAGGGGTCACGGTGCCGACCTTCGGGTTTGGCATCAAGCCGCGTGGGCCCAATACTTGTCCGAGTGCGCCCACCACTTTCATCGCGTCTGGCGTGGCGATCACCACGTCAAAATCCATAAAGCCGCCTTTGATGCGCTCGGCTAAGTCTTCAAAACCAACGATATCGGCACCGGCATCAAGCGCTTTTTTGGCGTTGTCACCTTGCGCGAATACGGCTACACGTACCGATTTACCCGTACCACGCGGCAAGACCACGGAGCCGCGAACGGCTTGGTCAGATTTCTTTGCGTCAATACCTAAGTTGATGGCGATATCAATCGACTCATCAAATTTAGCAATGGCGGTTTTCTTGGCCAGATCGAGCGCTTCAGCCAAGGGGTAGAACTTGTTTGCATCAACAAGCCCTTGAATTTTTTGCAAACGTTTAGCGAGCTTAGCCATTATTTAACTCCTTCTACGTCAATACCCATCGAGCGCGCGCTACCAGCGATAGTACGCACGGCGGCATCCATATCTGCGGCAGTCAGATCGGGCATTTTTGTGGTCGCGATTTCTTCGGCTTGCGCGCGGGTGAGCTTGCCCACTTTGTCGGTATGCGGTGTCTTGCTACCCTTCTCGACTTTTGCGGCTTTCTTAATCAAGATCGACGCGGGTGGCGTCTTCATGATGAAGGTGAAGGATTTATCCGCAAACGCGGTAATCACAACAGGAATCGGCAGGCCCGGTTCCATTTTCTGCGTCGCGGCGTTAAACGCTTTGCAGAATTCCATGATGTTCAACCCACGTTGACCGAGGGCGGGACCGATTGGGGGCGAAGGATTCGCCTTTCCAGCCGGCACTTGCAGCTTGATGTAGCCAACAACTTTCTTTGCCATGAGTAGCTCCTTGGGTACAGGCGAGATCGACTTGACGATCTCTCCCCGGTTAAATGCAACGAGTGACGCGCGGCGGGTAACGACTCAAAAACAGGCTGTCACTCGTTACCTGTTACCCACCACGACCAACTAAAAAATTACTGTTTTTCAACCTGTCCGAAATCGAGCTCAACCGGTGTAGGCCGGCCAAAAATCAACACGGAAACGCGAATCTTCGATTTGTCGTAGTTGACATCTTCGACGGTGCCATTGAAATCAGTGAACGGGCCGTCTTTGACGCGCACTTGCTCACCAGCTTCAAACAACACCTTCGGTTTCGGTTTCTCAACGCCCTCTTTAACTTGGTTGAGAATCACATCAATTTCGCGTTGTGGAACGGGCGTGGGCTTATTGCCGACACCACCAACAAAACCGGTAATCTTGGGCGTGGATTTCACCAAATGCCAAGACTCATCGGTCATTTCCATTTGCACCAAGATGTAGCCTGGGAAAAAGCGTCGCTCAGATAGCGATTTCGCGCCACCCTTCATCTCAACAACCTCTTCCGTGGGCACCAACACTTCGCCGAATTTTTCCGGCATACCGGAGCGACGAATGCGCTCGATGAGTGCCGCTTGAATGCTTTTTTCTTGTCCAGAATAGGCGTGGACGATATACCAGCGCAGCGCACTCAGAGATTCGGTCACTTTAGTCACCCTAGGCTCCCGGTCCAATAAATTTGCTAATGCCGTAGGTGAGCGCCCAATCGACTATCCACAAAAACAGCGCCATGATGAACACGAATACAAAAATAATGCCGGTGGATTGCATCGCCTCTTTTGGCGTGGGCCACACGACTTTGCGAGCTTCATCGACCGACTCACGTCCGTAAATCGCAAATTCCCGACCCGGTGCCGTAAACCAACCAATGACGATTGCCGCGATAAAACAGCCAAACATCGCACCGACACGCGCAATCATCGGCTTATCGGCAAGCCAAAAGTAAAAGAAGCCCAAGCCGGCAACGACGAGCAGTGCAGCAATAGTGATCTGGATTTTGTCTTTCATACTTCCAACTTTGGGGCGTTGATGAATATTGCAAATTGGGCGGCACCATTGCCAAGCCTAGTCGCAACATTCACTACCACACCCGGTTTCCCCGCCGACGCGGCAGGGTTGCGCTGTTTCTGAAACCATTCTGACTTCTAACATCTGGCAGGCCAGGAGGGCCTCGAACCCCCAACCTACGGTTTTGGAGACCGTTACTCTGCCAATTGAGCTACTGGCCTAAATTTACCGTGAGGGTAACCCACCCCTCACGCGAGTTACTTCAATACTTTAGAAACCACACCCGCACCCACAGTCCGGCCGCCTTCGCGAATCGCGAACCGGAGGCCATCTTCCATCGCGATCGGGGCGATCAACTGCACCACGATCTTGACGTTGTCGCCAGGCATGACCATTTCGGTACCGGCAGGCAATTGCAGCGCGCCGGTCACGTCGGTGGTGCGGAAGTAGAACTGGGGGCGGTAGCCGTTGAAGAATGGCGTGTGACGGCCACCTTCGTCTTTGGACAAGACGTAGATCTCGGCTTCAAAGTCGGTGTGCGGGGTGATGGAGCCGGGC
>JAYVGG010000334.1:0-3396 GCA_043772475.1 Burkholderiales bacterium | reverse complement strand
GGTGTTGTCTTCCAGATACGCAATCGGGCTCACCCAGTTTTCATCATCGCCGTCGTTGGGTTCGAGCGAAATCTCTTGGCCGGTTAAGCGCTTTTCCATTTCGCTTACGTCGGTTTCTTTCACGTTCAATTGCCGCGCGACTTCTTTTACTTCGGAAGGCGAGAGCGTGCCTAGTGTGGGCTTCATCGAGCGCAGGTTAAAAAATAATTTGCGCTGCGCTTTCGTAGTCGCCACTTTCACGATGCGCCAGTTTTTCAAAATAAATTCGTGCATCTCGGCTTTGATCCAGTGCAACGCGAATGAGACCAAGCGCACGCCGCGATCTGGGTCGAAGCGCTTCACCGCTTTCATGAGGCCGATGTTGCCTTCTTGAATCAAGTCGGCCTGCGGTAGGCCATAGCCCGCGTAGTTGCGCGCGGTGGAGACGACTAAGCGTAGGTGCGACATCACCATTTCAGAAGCCGCCGCCAAATCGCCGGTGGTTTTCAGCGCCACGCCCAGCGCGTGCTCGCGCTCAGGGGTGAGCATGGGGATGCGGTTCACAGCAGAGATGTAGTTCTCAATGCTGCCAACGGAAAGGCTAGGTACATTCATTAATGCGGTGGTCATCGTGATTTCTCCTGATGATCAAACGCCGACAAATACGCTGCCGGCTAACGATACGTGCATTTTAGCACTCTGGTGGTATGAGTGCTAATTGCTTAAATGGTTCCATTACCGTAAATTTCAAGTGGATGTAACGCGAGTACCCGCTTATGCCAAAAGCCTTGCCAAATATAGACTATTCTTTCCGCTGCCAGCCTAGAATGGCGAGGTCGTAGTAGGTTGAGCGCCCGGCACCTTGCCGCAATAGAAGCCCCAACCCCGCCAAGCCCGCCAGATCGCGCGTCGCGGTCACCCCCGTTGTGCCGGTAAGGGATTGGTATTTGCGCGCAGTCATGCCGCCTAAAAATTGGTCGGGGCCCGCGTCGAGCAAGGCGGTGAGCGCTTTGCGCTGGCGTTGGTTTAGCGGCACCGCTTGGTGATCCGCCCAAAAGCGCGCGCGGATGATCGTGGCCTCAATCGCCTTCGCCGCCGTTTCGCACGACGCGCTAAAGGTATCAATAAACCAGAGCAGCCACTGCGTCACGTCGCCCGTGCTGCGCGAGGCTTGGTTTAGCGCCGCGTAGTAATCGGCTTGGCGTTTTAGCATCTCGACCGATACGCCGTGAAAGCGATTGGCGCGGCGCGCATCCTGCGCGAGAGCGCGGTCCATGATCGCGCGGCCAATACGGCCATTGCCGTCTTCAAACGGGTGCAGGATCTCAAACCACAAATGGCACAGCCCGGCGCGCACCAGCCCATCGAGGTTGGCCGCACTTTCGCGCGTCGCATTAAACCAAGCTAAAAATTGCGCCATTTCCTGCCGCATGTTGGCCGACGGCGGGGCTTCGTAATGCAGCCGCTCGCGGCCAACCGCGCCGCTCACAATCTGCATCGGCTCGCTATGCGTGCGATAGCGGCCCGTGGCGATCTCGCGCAGCACCGAGGGCACTGGGAAAAGGGCGGCCTGCCAGCCGCGGAGCTGACTCTCGGTAAGGTCAGCGTTCCAGTCGGTGACGGCGGCTTCCATTACGTCGAGCAAGCCCTCGACATCGCGCGGCACGGCCACAATCGGTGTCGCCACGCCGAGCCTGCGCGCGACGGACGAACGTACCGAGGCAATATCGAGCCGCTCGCTCTCAATCGCCGCTGTCGCCATCGCCTCCGCCACCCACAGATCGCGCTCGGAAATGCCGGTATCTCTAAAGCCGATCATATCGGCCTTGCCCATGAGCTTTCCCTGCGCCACGCGGGCAGCAGCAAGCGCATGGGCGAGGGCGGGCGCGTCGTAAGTGAGGTTGGGCCAGCTGGGCGCTTGCCAAACCCAAGGGGATTCGTGATAATGCATTAAACGCATCAAAAAATGATTAGATTATCCATCTTAATCGAATTATTTTAACTTTTCAATCTTAATCTAATCATAAAATGATGCGATTAACCCCGCTAATCTCATCATTTTGACGAATGAGGTTATTTACTACCCCGCCTGCCGCCAAAACATGGCTACCGATAAGTAAGCCCCCAGCCAGCCCAAGAGCCCGCCAAAGCCAATTACCGCAATGGCCTCGGAAAGCGACGGTGCTTGAAAGCTAAACTGCGCGCCATAGGACGTGGCGAGCGCCGAAAGCTCGCCGCCCATCCACGCCGCCATGCCCAGCACCACGAGCACCGCCAGTAAGCCCGCGACGGCCCCCTGCACCGCACCAAAATACAAAAACGGCCGCCGCACAAATGACCGCGTTGCCCCGATCAAGCGCGCGACAACAATCTCATCTTTTTGCGTGAGCATTTGTAGGCGAATCGTATTGCCCGTCACAAAAATCACCGCCGCTGCAAGCAAGATGCCAATCGCAAAAACAATACGCTCGGCGAAGCGCGCAAAGCGCGTGAGTTTTTTCGCCCACTCAAAATCCATACTCACCACATCCACCTTCGGCATCGCGACCAACTCTTTTCGCATCGCCTCAAGCGCTGCGGGCTCAAGCACGCGCGGCTTGATGGTGAACGCGTGGGGCAGTGGGTTGCTCGTGATGCCGCTCAGTAAATCAGCGAGTCCGGCGTTATTTTTCATATCCGCAAGAGCCACCTCACGCGAGATAAATTTCACCTCAGCCGCATTCGCGTGCGCGCGTAATTTTTTTTGTAGCTCATTCACATCGGCCTCACTCGCCGCAAGCGCAAGGTACACATTCACGTTTGGCTCGGTGTTAAGCCTAGAGGCGGCCGCACTCACGTTGGCAAACAGCGTGTAGAGGAGGAGCGGCAGCAACAGCGCAATCGCCATCACGGTAATCGACATCGCGCACGCGAGCGGCTGCGCGCGTAGCCGCGCGAGTGCGCGTGTGAGCGCCTGCACGTGCGCGCGTAGCCACGCACTCATGGCGCGAGCACCCCATGGTCGAGCGCAATGGTTCGGCAGCCGATGCGCGCGAGCCCCACATCGTCGTGCATCGAGAACACCACCGTCACACCCACCTGATGAAACGATTTCAATAAATCCATAATCGAATCCGCATAGGTGCGATCAAGGCTCCCCGTCGGCTCGTCGGCGATCAACATCGCCGGGCGATTCACGATCGCGCGCGCAATGCACAAGCGCTGCTGCTCGCCGCCAGAAAGCGCAATCGGGTTCGCCTTCTCGCGCGCGAGTAGCCCTACTTTATCGAGTGCAGCACGCACGCGTTTGCCCGCTTCAAGCCTGCCCACGGCGGCAATCTCAAGCGGCAGCGCGACGTTATCAAACGCGGTCCGATCAAAGAGGAGCTTATGATCCTGAAACACCAAGCCCACATTGCGCCGCAAGATCGCCATGCC
>JAYVGG010000333.1:0-4194 GCA_043772475.1 Burkholderiales bacterium | reverse complement strand
CCACTCGCCGCCCACGGCGCGATGCACATGGTGATTACCAACGCCGTCAACGCCGACCCGTACCCCATCGACACGCTGATACTTTTCATGGCAAACATGGCGTGGAATTCCACCATGAATACCGGCGGCGTGCAGGACATGCTGCGCGCCAAACACGAGAGTGGGCCTCAGGCTGGCGAGTACAAAATTCCGTTTTTGGTGGTGGCCGATGCGTTTGATTCCGAGACCGTGCGCTTTGCCGATCTCGTGCTGCCGGACACCACTTACCTCGAGCGCTATGACGCGATTTCAGTTTTAGATCGGCCGATTTCAGAAGCGGACACCGTGGCGGATGCGATTCGCCACCCCGTGGTGAAGCTCGACCGAAACGTGCGCCCATGGCAAGAGGTGCTGGTCGATCTCGCGGGGCGCTTAAAATTTCCGGCCTTCACGACAGCCGAGGGCACGCGGAAATTCAAGGACTACCCCGACTTCATCGTCAACTACGAGAAAGTGCCCGGCATCGGCTTTCTCGCCGGTTGGCGCGGCAAAGACGGTGAAAAATCCCTACGCGGTGAGCCGAACCCGAAGCAGTGGGAACGCTACATCGAGAATGGCGCATTTTTTAACCACCACTGGAAACCAAACGAGCAATGGATGCGTCACTGGAATCAAGACTACCAGCAGAAGGCCCTCGAGGCGACTTTTATCGGCAAGATCGAGCCCATCATCATGCAGATTTACTCGGAGCCGATTCAGAAATTTCGGCTTGCAGGGCAGGGCTTCTACGATGGCCCTAAGCCCACGAATGCCGAAGATAAAGCGCGCCTCGCCACCCACTTCGACCCGCTACCAGACTGGTACCCTAATCTCGAAAGTGCTGAGCAAAGTGAAACCGAATTTCCTTTTCACGCGATCACGCAGCGGCCCATGGTGATGTATCACTCGTGGGATACGCAAAATGTGTGGCTCAGGCAAATCATGGCGGGCAATTTTTTGTACATGAATGAGGCGACAGCGGCCGCACGCAAATTGAAGTCTCTCGATTGGGTTTGGGTACGCTCTCGGTTGGGCAAAATACGCTGCCAGTTAAAAACCATGGAAGGCGTGGAGACCAACACCGTGTGGACCTGGAACGCGATTGGTAAGCAAAGTGGCGCGTGGGCGATTGAGCCCGGCGGTAGTGAATCGACGCACGGGTTTTTATTAAATCACCTCATCTCAGAGCAGCTACCGACCAAAGCGGGTGAACGCAAGCTCACCAATAGCGACCCGATCACCGGGCAAGCGGCCTGGTACGACTTGAAGGTAGATGTCACCAAAGCCGCTGAAGGTGAAACCGGCGTGTGGCCACAGTTTGGAGAAGAAGTATGAGGCTAGGACTCACGATTGATCTCGATACCTGCGTGGGCTGTCACGCCTGCGCGGTCGCGTGCAAAGAATGGAATGGCGAATCGCTGATGGCAGGACCACTGCCGGACTACGATGCCTATGGAAAAGAAGTCGCCGGGGTGTGGCTTAACCGGATTCGTAATTACGAACACGGCACCTACCCCGACACCAAAACCGTCAACGTACCGATGTCATGCCTACACTGCGAAGAAGCGGCCTGTGTGACGGTGTGCCCAACGGGGGCCTCGTACAAGCGGCCAGACGGCATCGTGCTGGTGGACCCCGAAAAATGTATGGGCTGCAACTACTGCGCGTGGGCCTGCCCCTACGGCGCGCGCGAGCTCGATCAAAACGCGGGGGTGATGAAAAAATGCACACTCTGCGTAGATCGTATTTACGACGAGAAGCTACTGCCTGAAGACCGCCAGCCCGCCTGTGTTTTGGCGTGTCCTACGAGCGCGCGATTGTTCGGTGATTTTGACGATCCACAATCTGCCGTTTCGCAAGCCGCGGCCACACGCGGCATGGCACCGATGCTCGGTGAGCTAGGCTACAAGCCGGTGAATCAATATCTGGCCCCGCGCGAAGCACCAAAAATTGCCGTGGATGCGACTGCCTCGCCGAAAAAATCGCTCGCCCAATTGCTCCGCGATTGGACCGGCATCTCAAAGGCGAATTGAGATGCGGCCAGCACTTTCGGTTATTTTTTTTACGGTGAGCTCCGGCGCAGGGCTTGGGCTCTTGATCTATCTAGCGCTGATGGGCATTGCGGATAACGTGCCCACTCGCGCGATGATCCCCATGCTGCTCGTGGGCCTAGGGCTCACCACGGCAGGCTTAATTTCCTCGACGCTACATTTAGCCAACCCTAAAAACGCCTGGCGCGCATTCTCGAAATTTCGCACGTCCTGGCTCTCGCGTGAGGGCGTATTGGCGGTGGCGCTGTACCCGGTGGCGATCCTCTACGGTTTATTGCTCGTGGCAAAAGCCCCGGCCGTGGCGACGACCATGGTTGCCCTACTGCTCGCCCTGATTGCGCTTGGCGTGCTGTATTCCACCGGCATGATTTACGCCTGCCTCAAAACCATTCCGCGCTGGCACACCCCGCTCGTGCCAACGAGCTACATCTTGCTCGGCCTCTATTCCGGCGCGCTCGTGGCTCTACCGCTGGTGGCCTATGCGGCCGGCGCTATTGCACACACGGCCACCATGGCGCTCTTGGTAGCAGCACTTCTCGTGAAGGGGTTTTACTACTTTCGCTTTCGTGCACCAGCGACAGCATTCACAATAAACGACGCACTCCCCATCGGCAAAAAAACCATCCGCCTCCTCGATGTGGGCCATACCCACGGTACGTTTTTAACCGACGAATTTTATTTTAAGTTGGCGCGCGGGCACGCGCTGATGTTGCGGATCGTCGCGATTGTGGCGGGCTTTGGCGTTCCGGTGCTTGCGTTGGCGGCGGGCGCAAGCGGGGTCGTGAGTTTGTCTATTGTTGCGCTGGTGTGTTTATTGGGCTTACTTGCCGAGCGCTGGTTATTTTTTGCTGAGGCAGAGCATGTGGTGCGGCTCTATCACGGTGCAACGAAGGTGGCGCGCTGAAAAACAGGCTACGTTTCTAAATGAAACGGGGTGGGCAACACGACAGAAAATTTTTCCTCAAATAATCAACATCTTATAAATGTAAATTCTGGCACGCCGTATGCTTTAGTCCCGTACCGATCTTGCAGTGTTGAAGAAAGCTCACAGTATGTCCAAAAACGAAATCCAGTGGCACACCAAGCCCAAATTCCCGGAAACGCACTTCGTCGATACCCGCATCTACACCGATGACGTTTTGTTCCGCGAAGAGCAGGAAAAAATCTTCAATAAAACGTGGATCATCGCCTGCCACGAGAGCGAAGTGCCGAACGCGTTTGACTATCGCACCTTCCATCACCCCGGTGGTGCCGAGCTATTCGTCATTCGCGGTGAAGACATGAAGCTCCGCAGTTTCTACAATATCTGCCCGCATCGCGGCAATACGCTGCTTTATGACCCGGTCGGCAACGCCAAGCGCATTACTTGCATTTTTCACGCATGGAGTTTTGATGCCAAGGGCAGCTGCACCGATATTTCACGCGGCCCGCAGGGCTATCAGGAGCGGTACTGTAAGGACGACGCAGGCCTTCGCGAGGTGCGTACCGATACAGGCTACGGCGGCTTTATCTGGGTCAACGTTGACGATAGCGCCCCTTCGCTTCAGGAGTACATCGGCCCCTCCATGGAACTGTTGGGTGAACAGCTCGATATGGAGCTTGAAGTGTTCCATTATCACAAGGCGGTGGTACACACCAATTACAAGCTCTGGCACGATACCAATAGCGAGTTCTATCACGATTACATGCACCACTTTAATCGTGTGACCGGCATGATTCAGCCCGGCTACTTTGACCGCAAATACACCGGCTACCCGAATGGGCACGCCTCAGTGGGCTCGATGTCGATTAAGTACGATGCCTATGACGGCTCGGCTCAGCGCGGCGTGGGCTGGCCGGGCTTGGCGCCGGGCGGTTGGATTTTGATCGATGTGTTCCCCGGCATGACATTCAATTTACGCACGTCTGTACTGCGTATGGATACCGCGATCCCGATTGGCCCCAATAAACTCGTCATTGAGTTTCGTGGCTTGGGGCTCAAGAGCGACACACCCGAACAACGCGCTGAACGCGTGCGTGACCACAATATGATCTGGGGTCCGTTCGGGCGCAATCTGCACGAAGATTTATTGGGTGTGCATGGCCAAGGCATGGCGATGCGCGAGCGCACCGATAGCAAATGGGT
>JAYVGG010000332.1:0-2563 GCA_043772475.1 Burkholderiales bacterium | reverse complement strand
ATCTCCCTTTAAAAAGGGAGAAGTGCCTTGCCGAGTGCGCGCAATTTCAACCACATCACAGGCTGAAAACCCAATAGGCGCGGGCTGTTTGGCCATCTTATGAAACCTCAAAATTCACCAACACCAAAACGAAGCCATGCACTTCGCGAAGCACTTCTCCCTTTTTAAAGGGAGATTGAGAGGGATTTTCCCAAGCCCCCAATCGCCCAAACCCCAATAGCAGCGCGCTGTTTTGGCAACCTAGCGCACCGCAACCGCAATCTCCACCACACCCTGCGAGAGCACCTTCGTCACAAATCGCACCGGCAAAAATTGCTCGATCACACCGATGTTTGTAGCCGTGCGTGTTGGGAAAACTTTGGGATAAATTGGGCTGAGCCCGACGCGGGTTGTGGCGTAGTCCGTTGTATATACGAGCGAAACGCTAAGACGCACAGCATGACAGGCTTTTTATGTATATTATTGATATTTAAAGCGTTTTCAATAAATTTTAATACAATATCGGCTGCCGCCAAGTAGTTTCTTGCCAAAAATACAAAATTGTATATACAATTACCGATTCGAACGTGAAGGTATCAGGAGCCTTTAAGTGCCAATCAGCTCTCACATAACTATCGCCCCTGCGATTCTTGTCAAGCTCAACCAGAAGCACGGCGTTACCCAGCGCGAAGTTGAGCCGTGTTTTGATAATCGGGCCGGCGGATTTCTTGAGGACGCGCGTGAGGATCACAAGACTGATCCCGTAACGCGATGGTTTATTGGTGAGACAAATAAGGGGCGTGAGCTGAAAGTATGTTTTGTCATCGCGGCGGGTGCAGTTCACGTGAAGACGGCATACGAACCAAACCAAGATGAAGTACGCATCTATAACAAGTATGCGTTTAACTGAAACAGGAGCAGACCACGATGAAAAAAATTGAAAACGTAGCAGGAACGGGTGAAGCATGGGAAACCGGCGCGCTAGGGCGCGAAGAGCAATTCGTCAAGCGCACCACGTTAAACGAAGAGGCGGAAATTGAAGCGGCTCTCGGGATGCAGCTCATCTCGATTCGTTTCCCCAAGCGATTGATCGAGGATTTGAAATTTATCGCTAAGGCGAACGATGTTGGCTATCAGCCCTTGGTGCGCGATGTGATGGAACGTTTTGTCGCGGCTGAAATAAAATCTATCGTGGCGGCAACGCAAGCGCGCACGGCAGAAGAATTAGCAGCGCGTGAAAAAAACACCCCAGCGCCGACCGGGCGCGCACGTAAGATTGCCTGAAACCCCGCGCCGTTATTAGGCTTTCAGCCAATCATGGCGTGAAAAAATACCGCGTCCCATGAAAAAATATTGGTGCCGCGAAACTCACGGAATCCATCCGATCCATCATGCCGCCGTGGCCCTCGATCATCGTGCCCCAGTCTTTTGCGCCGAGGCTGCGTTTGACGGCAGACAGTGCGAGCCCACCAAAAAAGCCCATCAGCACAATCACGAATGCCATGCCTGCGGATTGCAGCGGCGTGAAGGGCGTAATCCACCACATGGCGGCACCGATGAGCGTCGCACTCGCGGTCCCGCCTACAAAACCTTCTACCGTTTTCGATGGGCTCACCACGGGTGCGATTTTGGTTTTGCCAAATAGTTTGCCGAATACATATTGCATCACGTCGCTAATCTGCACCACGAGCAATAAGTAGAGCAGCAGCAATACGTTATGCCCCGATTCGGTATAGCCGGGAATATCGAGCACCAGCAAAGCGGGTGCGTGGCTGATGCAATAGACCGTAATCATCACGCCCCACTGTACCTTCGCGACACGCTCTAAAAATTTGTCGACATCCTGGCCGAGTGCTGCGAACGCGGGCAAGATGAGGAAGCCGTACACCGGAATAAAAATAGAAAATAGCGCATACCACTCCATGCCGATCAACACGTATTGCACCGGCAGCACCACGTAAAACGAGAGCAGTAGTGCGTAGTAGTCACCCTGTTTAGTCGGGGTGAGGGTGGTGAATTCACGTAGCGCAAAAAACGAGATGAGCGCGAATAACCCAAGCGTGACGTAACGCCCCAGCATCACCGCGACAACAAAAATCGCAATCATCACCCACCACGCGTTCACGCGTTGGTTCAAGTTTTCCACCACGGCGCGGCCGCTCTCAGTTGTCGCGCGTCGGCCCAGCACCCAGCCTATGGTGCTCGCGAGCAGCAAAAGCCCAGCGATGCCGCCAATCATCCAATAGGTTTTATGCGTTGCCGATAATGCTTCGAGCGTATTCATGCGAGGTCCACCACCAGTTGACGGGCGCGCGCTAAAAACGCGGCCTTGGGTTCATCGGCAATCTTTTCCATCGGCGCACCAAAGCGCACCGTGCAATTCATCGGTAGCGGAATAAACGTACCCTTGGGCATCGCGCGATGCAGATTCTCTAAATACACCGGCACCAGCTCGACGTTGGGGAATTCACGCGCCAAATGATAAAGCCCGCTCTTGAATGGATCGGGCAGCGCCTGCGCCTTACGGGTGCCTTCGGGAAAAATAATCAGCGACTGATGTGCGCGCAATACGTCATAGAGGGGG
>JAYVGG010000331.1:0-10001 GCA_043772475.1 Burkholderiales bacterium | reverse complement strand
GCCACATTTTCAACGCGTATGAATTTGGCACCACATAAAAATTTGGCAGCAATCACATCAAAAATTTAAGAGGAAAAATGAAAACCACGTCGCCCCAATCTCTTGCACAAAAATTTACGTCGTCCGCCGCCGCCGTGCTGACAGCGCTCACCTTGGGTGCTGTGTTGGCATCCGGCCCCGCGCATGCAGCCAAGTCCGAGAAACCCGTTCAAATCGACGATGTTGCGATTGAAAACCCGGATTTCGCCAAACTATTTAATGTCACCCCCAAGCAATTCAAAGGTATGAAAAAAATAGCGATTCCGATTTTTACGGTCGAGTCGGCGATCAAAACCGGGGCCGGCATTCGCGCCGACTACGGTGACGGCGTGAACGCCCTCACCGTCACCTATCTACTCGCCGGTGTGCCTGAAAAAGAAATGCAAGTCGCTGTCAATGGTGCCTACGACGAGCTCGTGGCTGACCTTCAGGCAATCGGCGTGGAGGTGGTTCCAGCGGACGCGGTGAAGGCCACAGCGGCCTACAAAAAAGCGGCACGCACATTGACAAGCCCGACCACCCAGAGCGGTGGCAGTGCCGAGGCGCTGGTGTTTTCAGCACACGATATGGCCTTGGGGCTCAGCAATTCGCGCTTTATCTTCACCCGCACAATGCAGAGCACCGGTAGTGGGGCAGGCGGCCAAATTATGGGTCTGGTGCAAATGGCCAACATGGTCGGGCAAATGGCCTCGCAGGTCAGTGATGCCAGCGTCGCCAATGAAATTGGAGCCGAGCTTGGTGTGCCTACACTGACCGTGCAGATTCCGCTTGAGTTCATCACCACCAAGGTGAAATCGCAAGGCTTCTTTTCGGGCGGCTCATCGGTTGAGGTGGGTGCTGCGCTCAGGCTCTCTATCTCGCCGCAAGCGATCATCGCGTTTAACAACCTTAATAGCAGCGCCTCTGAATTTCAGTACATGATGACGACTGCGCCGATGACGGTTACCGGCACGCCAGTGAAGGAGGTGCGCGATACCTCGTCCATCGCCTTGAACTTGGGGCTGATGGCCTTATCGAGCCTAGCCGGCAGCAAATCGAGCTCATCCATTAAAGAAAAAACAGCCGAGGCCGACCCCGTTAAATACGTCGAGAGTGCCGCCTACCCCGCGCGAAAATTTAGTAAGCTGGTGGTGGAGACGGTGAAAGCGATGCAGTAAGCCAAGCGCTTTACGCTAATCGCGTGTGCTTCGCGAGTAGCCGGGGCAGGCATTGCTGACGGCGTGGCTTGCCCCACTGCCATGCGCGTCGATCATGGTGCAAGTGGCACTGTGCTGGCTAGCCCACACTCGCCAAAATCTTCGCGCGCATTTTTTCATCCGGCATCAACCCGCTGCCCGCTGCCATGTTGTCGCGCAAATGTTCGACCTTCGAGGTCGCCGGAATCACGCAGGTCACCGCCGGGTGGGCGAGCACAAATTTCAGCAAAACCTGCGCCCAGCTCGTACAAGAAATCTCCGAAGCCCAAGCAGGGAGCGGTGTTCCACGTAATCGGCGGAGTAATTCGCCGCCGGCGAAGGGGCGATTAATGATGACGGCGATGCCGCGCTCACGCGCGAGCGGGAGGAGGCGCTGCTCGGCCTCGCGCTCGCCTACCGAATAATTAATCTGCAAAAAATCCACCTTATGCGTGCTGATAACTTTCGCCACCGCCTCATACGCACTCGGCGTGTAGTGCGTTACGCCCACGTAGCGGGTGGCACCTTGGCGTTTCCAGTCGTTGAGTGTTGCCAGATGCGTGTCCACATCCAGCAGGTTATGCACCTGCATGAGATCAATCGGCTTCGCGCGCAATTTCGCCATTGACTCTTGCATCTGCGTAATACCGGCCGTCTTGCCGCTCGTCCACACTTTGGTCGCGATGAAAAATTTTTCACGCACAGAAACGTCTGCGATCAATTCGCCGGCCACACTTTCTGATCGGCCATACATGGGGGACGAATCAATCAGCGTGCCGCCGAGCGCCACAAACTCGCGCAGAACGGCGGCGAGCGGCGCGCGCTCGGTAGGTGACATGCCGACATCAAATGTTTGCCATGTGCCGAGGCCGATGACGGGCAGCATTTCACCGGACGCGGGAATCTTGCGCGCGGTCAACACAGCCCGTGGTGGTGCCGCGGATGTGTTGGTCGCTCGCCACAAAGCAGCTGTGGCTGCAATCGTTTGCAGCGCATTTCGTCGATTCATCGAACCTCCAGTGCGCTATCGTACCCTCGGTAGCTGCAAGGGAAAACCAAAATAGCGTTGTTACCGTTTGGTGTATTCAACGCACGAAATTTCCGGCGCATACTCATTTTTAGACGCACCTATTTTGCTTAAGCCGCGCACGTTGCGCTGAGCCAAGAACAATAAGGATTTTTTAATGCACACCGCCCCATCGCCAACCGTACTCAATGAGCCTATCACCACCAACAAAAAATTACGCGCATGGGTTGGCGAGATTGCCGCTCTCACGCAGCCTTCGCAGATTTACTGGTGCGATGGCTCGGATGCGGAATACACGAGGCTCTGCGAAGAATTAGTCGCCGCCGGCACCTTCATCAAACTCAACGAAACGCGCCGCCCCAATTCTTATCTCGCTCGCTCGGTCGCATCCGATGTTGCGCGCGTGGAAGACCGCACCTTTATTTGCTCCGAATCCAAAGACGATGCCGGCCCCACGAACAATTGGGTGGCCCCCGCCGAAATGCGCGCGACTATGAAAGGCCTCTTCGCCGGCTGTATGCGTGGCCGCACCCTATATGTGGTGCCGTTTTCGATGGGGCCCTTGGGCTCGCACATCGCGCACATCGGTGTGGAAATTTCCGATTCGCCCTACGTGGCCGTCAATATGAAACTCATGACACGCATGGGCACCAAGGTGCTCGATGTACTGGGTGCGGATGGCGATTTCGTGCCCTGCCTGCACTCGGTCGGCGCGCCACTTGCTGCCGGCGAAAAAGACGTGCCGTGGCCGTGTAGCGCCGAGCATAAATACATCGTGCATTTCCCCGAGACGCACGAGATTTGGTCTTATGGTTCTGGCTACGGCGGCAATGCGCTACTGGGCAAAAAATGTTTCGCGCTCCGCATCGCCTCCGTCATGGGGCAGCAGCAGGGATGGCTGGCCGAGCACATGCTAATCCTCGGCGTGAAAACGCCCGCAGGCAAAAAACATTACGTCACCGCAGCATTCCCCTCGGCCTGCGGCAAGACTAATTTCGCCATGATGATTCCGCCAAAGCCGTTTAAGGACGCGGGCTGGGAGGTCACCACGGTCGGCGACGACATCGCGTGGATTAAGCCCGGTGTGAATGGAAAAATGTTTGCGATCAATCCTGAAGCTGGATTTTTTGGTGTCGCCCCCGGCACCTCGTATGAGACCAATGCGAACTGCATGGAGAGCCTGAAATCGAATGTGATTTTCACCAATGTTGGCCTCACCCCCGAGGGCGATGTGTGGTGGGAGGGCATGACGAAAACGCCGCCTGCAACACTCACCGATTGGCAGGGAAAACCGTGGACACCCGACTGCAACCGCTTAGCCGCCCATGCGAACGCACGCTTCACGGTATCCGCCACCCAATGCCCCTCGCTCGACTCAGAGTGGGATAACCCCGCCGGTGTGCCGATCTCGGCGATGATTTTCGGCGGCCGCCGCTCGACTACCGTGCCGCTTGTCACCGAGGCACGCACCTGGAATGAGGGCGTTTACATGGCCGCCACCTTGGGCTCCGAGACCACGGCCGCCATCACCGGCCAAGTCGGTGTGGTGCGGCGGGACCCCTTCGCGATGCTCGCTTTTTGCGGCTACAACATGTCGGATTATTTCGCGCACTGGCTGGACGTGGGCGCAAAAGTGGGCACGGGTGCGCCTAAACTCTACTGCGTGAATTGGTTTCGCAAAGATGAGGCAGGCGATTTTGTCTGGCCCGGCTTCGGTGAAAACATGCGCGTGCTGAAATGGATTATCGAGCGCGTGGAAGGGTGTGCGAGTGCGACTGAAACAGCGCTGGGCTACGTGCCGGCGTTTGAAAATCTCGATTGGCGCGGTGCAGAATTTAACGCCACCACCTTCGCCAATATCACTGCTGTCAGTAAGACCGAGTGGAGCCAAGAATTGAATCTGCATCACGAGCTCCTCACCAAGCTCGCGCATCACTTGCCGGTGGCGATGACGGCGCGCTACGAGGGCTTGCGCGCGCTGGTGTAATCGGCTGGAAAACCACGTGGTTATTAGGGTTTCGTCAAGTATCCGAAGTTAAAATCGTGCGCCAAATGACAACCCCACCCGTTCACTTCATAATAGAGCGCTGATTTCTAACGAAGCGCACCCACCATGCTCGCCAAACGCATCATCCCCTGCCTCGATGTCAACGCTGGCCGCGTGGTCAAGGGGGTTAATTTTCTGAATCTTCGCGATGCCGGGGATCCGGTTGAAATCGCCAAGCGTTACAACGACGAAGGCGCGGACGAAATCACCTTCCTCGACATCACCGCGAGCTCAGACCAACGCGGCTTGATTCTTGACATCATCGAGCGGGTGGCGGAGCAGGTTTTTATCCCGCTTACCGTCGGGGGCGGGGTGCGTGAAGTCAACGATGTGCGGCGCTTACTCAACGCCGGGGCCGACAAAATCAGTATCAATACCTCAGCCGTGACGAACCCAGAATTAGTCAAAGCGGCCGCCGATAAATTTGGCTCGCAGGCCATTGTGGTGGCGATTGACGCGCGCAAAAAAACCGATAGCACCGGCTGGGAAGTATTTACCCACGGCGGACGTAAAGCTACCGGGCTTGACGTCATCGCGTGGGCGAAAAAAATGAACGCGCTCGGTGCCGGTGAAATTTTGCTCACCAGTATGGATCGCGATGGCACTAAATCGGGCTTTGATCTTGCCCTCACACGCGCGGTCGCCGAGGCCGTGAGCGTGCCCGTGATCGCATCCGGTGGGGTGGGCACACTCGCCCACTTAGCCGATGGCGTGCTCGAAGGGAAGGCCGATGCCGTACTCGCCGCCTCCATTTTCCACTTTGGTGAATTCACCGTGCGTGAAGCAAAGCGGCACCTAGCCGCACGCGGCATCGAGATGCGGCTATGAACGCGCAGTTTTTAGATGCCGTCACGTGGAACGAGCAGGGCTTGGTGGCTGCGATCGCGCAGGATGCGGCGAGTAAAGAGGTGCTGATGATGGCGTGGATGAATCGCGAATCGCTAGCGCTCACGCTTAGCACCGGCGACGCGCACTACTGGTCGCGCTCACGCGGTTCGCTGTGGAAAAAAGGCGAAAGCTCCGGGCATATTCAGCATGTGAAAGAGATTCGCCTAGATTGCGATGGCGACACCGTGCTCTTGATGGTCGAGCAGGTGGGCGGCATTGCCTGCCACACCGGGCGCGCGCATTGCTTTTTTAAGCGAGCCACCAATGGCGAATGGCAGGTGACAATGCCCGTGCTAACATCAAATTCAAATTTCAAGAGCGATTGAGTCATGGCTGAAAGCAACGATATTTTGC
This sequence comes from Burkholderiales bacterium, assembly GCA_043772475.1. Classification (GTDB taxonomy): domain Bacteria; phylum Pseudomonadota; class Gammaproteobacteria; order Burkholderiales; family Usitatibacteraceae; genus UKL13-2. The sequence goes on along the minus strand of JAYVGG010000331.1, from coordinate 4,471 downwards.
TGCGCTTAGAGGCGACGATTGCGGCGCGTAAAGGGGCGGCACCCGATTCATCCTACGTGGCAAAGTTAAACGCGAAGGGGCTTGATGCCATTTTGAAAAAAATTGGCGAGGAGGCCACCGAGACCGTGATCGCCGCGAAATCGGGCGGGCGTGACGCGATTGTTTACGAAACCGCCGACTTGATTTTTCACACACTCGTCCTGCTAGGTCACCAAAATATCCCGCTTGCAGATGTGCTCGCCGAACTCGCGCGTCGCGAGGGGCTTTCTGGCATTGCCGAAAAAAACGCGAGGGCTGAAAAATGACTGCTAACGAGACCATCTTCGGCAAAATCATTCGCGGCGAAATCCCGTGCAAAAAGGTTTATGAAGACGATGACATCTTGGCCTTCCACGATATTCACCCGGTCGCGGACGTGCATTTTTTGATTATCCCGAAGCGCTTGATTGCTTCCCTTGCGGATGCCACGATGGCGGACGCGCCTATTTTGGGCAAAATGTTAGCCATGGTGCCCGTACTCGCCAAAGAGCAAGGGCTAAGTGAGGGCTTTCGCACCGCGATCAATACCGGGCGCATTGGCTGCCAAGACGTGTATCATTTGCATATTCATGTATTTGGAAATGTGGCGGGTGGCAAACCATTGCGGCTAATGGCGGGCAATTCGTAATATTCTGAATGCAGTTTGCTCCCGCGCAAGGCTGAACGGGCGCATCCTAGCGTTGGCCTCCGTCGGTCGAACGACACGGTCGCTGCCAACGTTTCAACCAGCCGGCAAGTCATGCAGCGTGCTCACTCCGCCGTGTTTGCCCTTTCTTTAATCGGTCATTTCAAAAGGAGTCAATCATGGGTGCTTTCTCAATTTGGCATTTGCTGGTCGTGTTGGTGATCGTCGTGGTGCTTTTTGGCACCAAGAAACTTCGCAATATCGGTAGTGATTTAGGTGGTGCCGTTAAGGGCTTTAAAGACGGCATTAAGGGCGGCGAAGACGCTAAAACCACCGACCCCGTCACCGGCAAAATCATTGATGCCGAAGTAAAGGACAAGCAAAAAAGCTAACGTCTGCCGGGCTTTATTCAGCGTAAGCCCGTAGCAACCGTTTTCTTTTAGCCTCCAACTATGTTTGACGTTGGCTTCTCCGAAATCGCCGTCATCGGCGTGGTGGCCTTGGTCGTGCTCGGCCCCGAGCGCTTGCCGAAAGTAGCCCGCACCGCAGGGCACTTATTTGGCCGCCTGCAACGCTATGTGCATACCGTGAAAGCCGACATCAATCGTGAGATCGATGCTTCTGAATTCGCCAAGGTAAAGCAAGAAGTCACCGATGCCGCCAAGGCGTTCGAGACGACCGTGCAAAGCGAAGTGCAGGCTATTGAGGCAGAAGGGCACAAGCTCAAAGTTGAGGCCGCGAAAAATTTTGCCGAGCCAGTGAAAGAAACCCAAGCGGAAATTTTGGCCAAGCAATCGGCGGGAATGGATGAGGTTGGCGCTCCGGTTTTGCCACCTTTGTTAACCCCAGAAAAAACGCCAAACCCCTCACCCCTATTGGCTTCCCAGCCTGTTGCCGTAGCCAAATCAACCTCGTCATCGCACCAAGGCTTTCTCGATTTTGGTATTGAACCCGTGCGACAAATAGTGAAAAAATCATGACCACCGAAGGCATTCAAGATACCTTTGTTTCGCACTTAATCGAGCTTCGCAATCGCCTCGTGAAGGCCGGGGCCGCGTGGCTCGTGGTGCTACTGCCGCTCATCACGCCGCCGTGGTTTTTTGCCAATCAGCTCTATGATTTTTTGGCAAGGCCCATGCTCGCCGCACTCCCCGAAGGCTCGAAGATGATTGCGACAGGCGTGATTACGCCCTTCTTAATTCCGCTCAAAATCGCCATGTTTGCGGCCCTTCTGGTGGCGCTGCCGGTGATTCTCTATCAAGCCTGGGCCTTCGTCGCCCCTGGGCTTTATAAGCATGAAAAAAAGCTCGTCTTGCCGTTGGTTATCTCCAGCACGGTGCTGTTTTTTACCGGTATCGCGTTCTGTTATTTTTTGGTTTTCAAAATGGTCTTTAGCTTTATCGCGGAGTTAGCGCCCAAGTCGATCACCGTGCAGCCCGATATTGAAAACTATTTTAGTTTTGTGATGCAAATGTTTCTGGCCTTCGGCGTGACCTTTGAAACCCCGGTCGTGGTGGTGGTGCTGGTGATGACGGGCTTGGTGTCGATTGCGACGCTACGCGAGATACGCCGCTACGTGATTGTGGGGGCTTTTGTTGTCGCCGCCGTGGTGACGCCACCCGATGTGCCGTCGCAATTGGCACTCGCCATCCCGCTCTGTTTGCTCTACGAAATTGGGATTATTTTCGCGCACTTTTTTGTCAAGGTCGCGAAGCCCACGCCGGAAGAAAACGCCGCCACGTAACTATCGTGGCGGGGCGATCTTGGGGCGTTTGGTGATGATGAGGCTAAGGCTGACCTCTTTTTGATTGCGAAGCACCTTGAACGCCGCCTTGTCGCCCGGCTTTAAGGCCGCAATCGCTGCCATCGCGGCAACACTATCTTGAATCGGTTTATCGTTAATCGCGATCACCACGTCACCCGCTTTTACGCCTGCTTTATCGGCCGGGCCGCCCCGGCTAACAGAGGCGACCAGCGAGCCACGCGCATCGGGGAGCTTAAGAGATTCGACGTGCTCCGCTGTCACATCCTGCGGCGTGATGCCGATAAAGCCGCGTGTAACCCCGCCATCCTTGATGATTTGCTCCATCACGTCTTTGGCCATCGAAACGGGAATAGCAAAGCCGATGCCAAGCGAGCCACCCGAGCGCGAGTAAATCACGCTGTTAATGCCGAGCAAATTGCCGTTCACGTCCACGAGCGCGCCGCCCGAGTTGCCGGGGTTAATGGCCGCATCGGTCTGAATAAAATTCTCGTAGCGGTTTACTCCCAAGCGATTGCGCCCCAAAGCGCTCACAATCCCCATGCTCACGGTTTGGCCAATACCAAATGGGTCGCCCACGGCCAGCACCACGTCACCCACCTTCGCTTGGTCGGAAAGGCCAAAGGTGATCGGCGTAAGTCCTTTACCTTCGACGCGCAATACCGCTAAATCGGTCTCTGGATCGGTGCCCACTAACTTGGCAGCCATCACCCGGCCGTCCGCAAACGAGATTTGGATTTCCGACGAGCCTGCCACCACATGATCGTTGGTCAGTACGTAGCCGCCGGCTTCGTTCGCGGTCACAATCACGCCCGAGCCTAGGCTTGACTGCGATTCACCGTTTTCGGCTTCACCTTCGTCTTCATCGGGTTGGCCGAAAAAACGCTTGAAAAGTGGGTCAGACGCGAGTGGGTGGGCCGCACGTGGAGCATTGCGCGAGGTGGATACGTTGACCACCGAGACCATGGCCTTACGCGCGCCCTCGGCGTAGCTGGCACGAAGTAGGCCGCCACCGCCCACATTGACGAGCGCACCAGAGGCTTGCGATTCGCGAATCTCAACAACATTCTTGCGCCAAGGATTCCAATCCGGGCGCACCAAGGTCACGACAAAAACCACCGCGAGGGTGACGGTAACGAATTCAGCAAAAACGAGCCAGAGTCGGCGCATGGGAAATTACAGGAGGCGGCGCAAAACGCGCGGGACTAGAGTATGGGGGCAAGCCCCACAAAAAACAACGGGACTGGGTTAACCCCAGTCCCGTCATGGAAGTACTTACTATCGTTACTTCTTAAGCGAGTCGCGGATTTCGCGAAGCAAGAGTACGTCGTCCGGCGTTGGGGCCGGTGCGGCTGGTGGTGCCTCTTTTTTCATTTTGTTCATTTGCTTAACCATCATAAAGATGATGAGCGCCAAAATGATGAAGTTGATCGCGATGGTGATGAAGTTACCGTAGGCAAATACGCCACCGAGTTTTTTAGCCTCAACTAGCGCGAGCGTCGAGGCTTGGCCATTAAGCGGAATGTACATATTGGAAAAATCCATGCCGCCGAAAATCTTGCCGACCAAGGGCATCAGCAAATCGCCCACCATAGAGTCAACAATCTTGCCAAACGCGCCGCCGATAATCACGCCGACGGCGAGATCCATTACATTGCCCTTAAGTGCAAAGTCTTTGAATTCAGATGAGAAACTCATGTGTAGCCCCTTTTTGTAGTGGGTGGGATTGACTTGCGAGCCCGCACTGTAAGGGAGCGCATGACGAGAGTCAACCAAACTCCAAATTAGTCACAAAAAGTTTAAATCGGGCTTTCTTTCGGAAGGCAAAAAACGCGATATTTTGTTGATTTATAAGGAAAAACTCAGATGAGGCTTTAAGTTTAGGGTCGCAATCAGCTAAAATACGAAAATACCCGAAAACAGTGTGAATTCCATCCCTATTTCGAGGTCATTTAAAAGCATCCCGCCAACTATCTGAGAACTTCCATGAGCGCTATCGTCCTAGAGCAAGTTGACCCTAAGAAACGTCGTTTTCTCATCGCGAC
>JAYVGG010000330.1:0-3911 GCA_043772475.1 Burkholderiales bacterium | reverse complement strand
GCGTAGGCGCATCAAGGTCTGATGGATTTGGTACGCGGCGCGCCAAGTGGTGTGTTGCATTTTTATTTTATTTTCGCGTCAAAACCCGCGCCCTTTATGGGGTTTGGGGCATCGTTGGTTAGTAAACGTGTTGAAAAATGCGTCGAGCACGCGCGCTATTGTAATTCGCAGCACTAATGCAATTCGCAGCACTAATGTTGCGCGTGGTGTGACACCTATCGACAGGAAAGTTCATTCGCATCCGACAGATTGCATCATGAGCCGTGTAGACGGTGCGTCCGTGTGAGAAACTCGCCCGCATCAATCTCCTTCTCTTTGGACACCTCATGCTCACCCTCGAACAATTCAATCAACGCGGTGCTGAAAATCTGCCCGGCTATCTGGGCATCGTCGTCACCCACGTGAGTGCAAGTGAGCTACGCGTGGCACTACCGATCAAAAAATCGCTCATGGCACCGAATGGTTTTTTACACGCGGGTAGCATCGTCACGCTGGCCGATACCGCCGCAGGCTACGGTTGCATCGCTAACCTGCCCGAGGGGGCGACCGGCTTCACGACAATCGAATTAAAATCGAATCATCTGGGCACCGCGCGCGAGGGCACCATCGTATGCGTGGCAACCCCAGCGCATATTGGCCGCACCACGCAGGTGTGGGATGCTACGGTGACGCACAAAGAAACGGGCAAAACGATTGCGCTGTTTCGTTGTACGCAGATGGTTTTGTACGCTCGCGCCTAGGCTGAAACACCGCGCGGTTATTAGGGTTCTGGCTAGTTTATGAAAAATATTTGCGAACTTTTTAGTATCGACGTGCCGATCATTCAAGCACCGATGGCGGGGGTGCAAGATCATGCGTTGGCGGTTGCGGTATCGAATGCGGGTGGCTTGGGCTCACTACCCTGCGCGATGTTGAGTATTGACACCCTGCGTGAGGAGCTCAGCCATCTCGCCGCGAAAACCACCAAGCCTTACAACGTCAATTTCTTTTGCCACACGCCCCCCACGCCAGACGCTGCACGCGAAGCCGCATGGCGTGCCGCCCTAGCACCGTACTGCGCCGAATTTGGCGTGGCCGCCAACACAGCGAGCGCAATCCGCTTGCCGTTTAACGCAGACATGGCGGCATTACTCGAAGAGTTTAAGCCACCCGTGGTGAGCTTTCACTTTGGCTTACCCGCGCCAGATTTGCTCACACACGTGCGCGCATGGGGCGCAAAAATTATCTCGTCCGCCACCACGGTAGCCGAAGCGCGCTGGCTGGAAGCCGAAGGGGTAGATGCGATCATCGCGCAGGGGCTCGAAGCAGGCGGGCATCGCGGCATGTTTTTGTCGGCAGACATCACCACGCAGATAGGCACGATGGCGCTGCTGCCGCAGATTGTGCGGGCGGTGAATGTGCCGGTGGTCGCAGCGGGCGGCATCGCGGACGCTGGGGGCGTTCGCGCGGCACTCGCACTCGGTGCAGCGGGGGTGCAAATTGGCACCGCTTATCTGCTCTGTGACGAGGCTAAAACGAGTGCGGTACATCGGCGCGCGCTGCAAAGCGAAGCGGCAGTACATACGGCACTGACAAATATCTTCACCGGCCGCCCCGCACGCGGGATCGTGAACCGACTCATGCGCGAGCTTGGCCCGATCTCTGGCGCGGCACCCGCTTTCCCACTCGCCGCCACCGCCGTAGCACCCCTACGCGCATGGGCCGAGCAACAGGGCAGTGGGGATTTTTCACCGCTGTGGGCGGGGCAGAATATCAGTGGGTGCCGGGAAATTTCGGCGGGGGAATTAACACGAACGCTCATGGGCAAGCCCCGATAACGCGATGAAAAATATGTTCCTAAATTGGTTTACAAAGAAATATGGCCCCTCACCCGAACAAGTGGCGTGGAGCCAGCAAATGGAGGCGGCGCTATTTACGAAGGCTGAAAAATTGCCGTTTGTGGTGAGCCGGCAAATCCTTTTGCTGCTGCCAAAAGAAAAGTTTTTCCAGTGGAAAACTGCGTGGGAGTCTGGCATGAAAGCTCCGCCATTGGCTTGGGACCCCATGCGAGATAGGATGAAATTTGCGTGTGCGTACTTGATTGAACACCCAGAATCCGACGAGGCATTGCAAGCGTTGGTGCGGCAGCATCGCAAGTATTTTCTAGATTCGTTTGTCGAAGGTCATGCGCCGAAATCCCGTTGGCCATGGGTGCCGACTGTCGATGAATTTCCACAATGGTTTGATATTGAGCTTGTCGCCGCCCCGCATGATTTGGTTGCCGGGCCGATTCAGAAGTTGCCCGATGAGAGTGCTGCGCTAATGAGTGCGACACATGAGCTGCAAGCCTTGCCTCGCGAGGCGCAGTCTTGATCGGTTGTGATACTGGTGAGACTCCTCGCCAAAGGCGGCGCGCAATGCCATTGATTTAGGTGGCGCTAGAAAGAGCGCATCACAACGGGCGCCATCCGGGTGACCGTGTGCGAACGGCCAAACACCGCTCCATTACTGGGCTTTCAGCACATTGCGTATGCTGTTACAGGCCGACCGTCACCCCGGTACGCGCACTTTTGGCAATCGCTTCGAGTGTTTTCGCAGTATCCAAGCTCGCCCGTTTCGCGTACTCCATCGAAAACTGATCGTCACGCCGCACGCCATCGGCAAACGCTTCGGCGGCAAATTTGAAGCCGCTGCCGATGACCTTAGTGGGGATGTTTTCAAACGGCGTGTTGTAAACCGTGCCGCGTCGTACGCGCAGGATGCCCGGCATTTCTACGCTGGTGTGGTTTAGATAATCGGTCTCAATCGTGCCCTCTGTGCCCATAATCGTGGCGTGGCGATGGTTGGCGGTATTCATGGCGCAGCTTATCTGCGCGGTGCGATTATCTGAAAATTCGAGGGTCGCCACCATGCTCATATCCACCCCATTCGCCGCCCCCTCAGCACTCCACACCGGGCTTGCGCTCACGCGCACAGGGGCCTCACACATCACGACACACGCGAGGCTCACCGGGTACGCGCCAGCATCGAATAGCGCACCGCCCCCCATTTCGCGGCTCATGCGGATATTGCCGTTAGGCTCTTTGAGCGTAAAGCCGAATGAGGCTTGGATTGTTTTTACCTCCCCCAAAACACTGCCGTGAACAAGCTTCATCAGCTCGCGCGTTTGGGGCTGAAACCAATACGGAAAAGCTTCAAGCAGCATGACCTTATTTTTTTCCGCTGTTGCAAACATCGCCTCCGCCTCGGCGAGGCTCATGCAAAGCGGTTTTTCGCACAGCACATGCTTGCCGTGCTCCATCGCCTTGATCGCCCACTCGGCGTGGATATGGTTCGGGAGCGGAATGTACACGCCCTCAATCGCCGGGTCTTCGAGTAACGCCTGATAGCTACCGTAGTGCGTGGCAATGCCGTGGGTCTGGGCAAAATCTTTCGCGGTGGCGCTACTGCGGCTGGCAATGGCAGCCACGCTCACAGTCTCAGAGCCTACGAGCGCGCGCGCGAACGGGTGGGCGATATTGGCGGCACCGAGGATGCCAAGTTTGAAGGGGGCTTTTTGCATGAGTGGGCTCGTCTATTTTGAAATCAAATTTTTTGAAACCGAATGATAACGTGACTTCGACTGGGGCGCGTGATTGTCACGGTGCAGACGGCACGTTGCTTGCACGCGCGGTCAATGCCCCCATTATTCACCGCTAATACTGCGGTGAATGTCTGTTTTAATCTCCGCATGAATCACGGCGATTACACCTACATCCACCCTACCCCACCAACGCCTCCCACATCTTCGCCACCCGCTTCACACTCACGGGCAGGGGCGTGCGTAGCTCTTGCGCGAAGAGGCCTACGCGGAGCTCCTCTACCGCCCAGCGGTATTGTGCGACGTTGGGGTCATGCGATTCGCCGAGGGCTGTCCAGTTTTTCCACAAGGC
>JAYVGG010000329.1:0-4132 GCA_043772475.1 Burkholderiales bacterium | reverse complement strand
CGTTCGTTGGTCAAGATCATGCGCTTCGCCCAGCCTTCGCCGACGAGCCACGGTAAATTTTGTGTGCCGCATCCGCCGGGGAGTAGGCCCACACCCGCTTCGGGTAACGCCATCTGCGCGTGCGATTCCGCGATGCGAATATCGCAGGCAAGCGCGCACTCCAGCCCGCCTCCCATCGCGTAGCCGTTGATCGCGGCGATAGTGACGAAGCGTGCATTCATCCACGCTTCAAAGGTCGAGCCAAACGCGTGAATAAACGTGCGTGCCGCCACTTTGTCGCCCTGGAAGCGCTTAAGATCGGCACCGGCACAAAAGAATTTTTCGCCAGCACCGGTAATGATGGCGGCGTAGATTTGGTCGTTGGCCTCGAGTATGGGAACCAGCGCTTTCAACGCGTTGAGCGACTCCGGTGTCCACGTATTCGCCGGTGGGTTCGCGATGGTGATGATGGCCGTGTGGCCTTCGATTTTATGTTCGATCATTTTGATCTCCTTGTCGTTCCCGCGAAGAGCGTGCCCCGGTATGGGTAAGGCCGGGGCGGGAATCCCGTGTCGTTGGTTGCGAAGTGTTGCGAGGGACAAATGTAGCGCGGGTGGAATTTTCAACCGTTTCTATGCCGCAACCACCGAAAATCCTCCTCAATCCTCCTTTGAAAAGGAGGAAGTGCCCGGCAGTGAACACACTTCGTTGTGGCATTGCCGCGAGCATGCACGAGGACTCATGAAACAAATTCTTGCATCAGCTAACATCCGAATCTGCCGAAACCTAAGCATGGCACTTCTCCCTTTGAAAAAGGGAGATTGAGAGGGATTTAACAGCGGTTGCGTTACGCCAATACCTGAAAATTCTACTTCGCTAAAAGTGGAGGTGCCTTGCATGATGCTCGCTTCAACGCATAACGGGCGTTCATGATGCGCGCACTAATCCTTCTTATACAACTTAATAATCGACGAAAAATCCAGCCCACCATGGCCCGCCGCCGAGTGCATTTGGTAAAGCTGTTGTGCCGCCGCACCAAGCAGGACGGGCTGTTTGGCAGCTTTAGCCGCTTCAGTGACTAGGGTCAGGTCTTTCAACATCAGATCGGCTCCAAACCCACCCGTGTAGCCGCGCGAGGCGGGGGTGCCGTCGATCACGCCGGGGTAGGGGTTGTAAGTGTCGGAGCTCCAGCAGCGCCCACTTGAGGTGTTGGCGATGCCGGCGAATACCTTGGGATCCATGCCGAGTTTTGCAGCGAGTGCCATGCCCTCCGCCGTTGCAATCATCTCAATCGCAAGCATCATGTTGTTGCAAATTTTCGCGACTTGGCCGTTACCGGCAGCACCGCAATGCACGATGTTTTTGCCCATGGCGGCTAAGATCGGTTTGGCTTTTTCGTAGTCCGCGAGCTCGCCCCCGACCATGAAGGTGAGCGTGCCTGCTTCGGCACCACCCGTGCCGCCAGAGACGGGTGCGTCAATCATCGAAAGTCGCTTGGCACGCGCCTCCATCGCGACATCACGCGCGGTGTGGGGGTCGATGGTGGAGGCATCAATCAACATCGTGCCTGCGGCCGTCGCACCGAGCACGCCTTGCTCGCCCAAGTACACGCTACGCACGTGTGGGGAGGATGGCAGCATGGTGATGAGCACGTCCACATCCTGCGCGCACTTGGCGGCAGAGCTTGCCGATACGCAGCCTAAATCGGTGAGCTTTTTGACAAGCTCGGGCACCACATCAAACACCTTCAGTGCATGGCCGTGTTTGATGAGATTGCGTACCATGGGGTTACCCATGTGGCCTAGGCCGATGAATCCGATTTTCATATGAGTTCTCCTAAGGCGCGAAAAATTTACTTCAACGAAATCGTCGTATTCACGCCGGTATTCAAACTCGAATCATCAAACCAACGTGCCGTCACCGTCTTGCTCTGCGTGTAAAACTGCACGGCCTGCTTGCCGTAGGGGCCAAGATCGCCGAGCTTTGAGCCGCGTGAGCCGGAGAAGCTGAAGTAGGGCACGGGAACCGGAACGGGCACGTTAATCCCCACTTGGCCGACATCAATTTCGTTCTGGAATTTACGTGCCACCGCACCCGACTGCGTGAAGATGCCGGTGCCGTTGCCGTAGGGGTTGGCGTTGGTGAGGGCAATCGCTTCGTCGAGCGAATCGACACCCACCACGACCAACACGGGGCCAAAAATTTCTTCTTTGTACACCGTGTGGTGCGGCTTCACGCCAGAGATCACGGTGGGAGAGACGAAATTGCCTTGCTCGTAACCGGCAATTTTCGGGTTGCGGCCATCGAGATCAAGCTTGCAGCCTTCGTCTACCCCTTTCTGAATATAGCCCTCGACGCGCGCTTTTGCTTGCTTAGAAATCAGCGGGCCCACATCGGTGCCGGGCTGATTACCCGCGTTGACTTTGAGGCTTTTCGCTTTAGCAACAATATCGGGAATCCACTCATTGGCTTTGCCCACCAATACCGCCACCGAGATCGCCATACAACGCTGCCCCGCTGCCCCAAAAGCCGCGCCCACTATGGCGTTCAAGGCTTGGTCTTTATTTGCGTCGGGCATGATGGTGGCGTGATTTTTGGCCCCCATCATGCACTGCGCGCGCTTGCCGTGGGTGGAGGCAAGATGGTACACATGCTCACCTACGTGGCAGGAGCCAACAAACGATACCGCCTTGATGGTGGGGTGCGTGCAGAGTGCGTCAACGGATTCTTTGCCGCCATGCACCACGTTCAATACACCCGGTGGCACGCCCGCTTCCATCGCGAGCTCGGCGAGTAGCATGGTTGTCATCGGGTCTTGCTCGGAAGGTTTCAGCACAAACGTATTGCCCGTCACAATCGCCATTGGGAACATCCAAAGCGGAATCATCGCCGGAAAATTAAACGGTGTGATGCCCGCACAAACCCCAATCGGCTGGCGGATGAAATAAGTATCCACGCCACCGGCTACGTTTTCAGCGTACTCGCCAAGGCTGAGTGAGCCGATGGCGCAAGCGTGTTCGACCACTTCCAAACCACGAAATACGTCGCCTTCTGCGTCCGGCAAGGTTTTGCCCTGTTCGGCCGTCAAGCAAGCCGCCAGTTTTTTCATGTCGCGGCGGATTAACTCTTGCAATTTCAGCATGATGCGCGCGCGTGCCCCGATAGCGGTGTTCTTCCATGTCTTGAACGCGGCCTCGGCCGATTTCACCGCTTCGTCCACTTCTGCCGCACTACACATGGGTACGTGCGCGAGGACCTCTTGCGTGGCGGGATTAACAATGTCACGCCATTGCGTGGCCTTGGATTCGACGAATTTGCCGTTGATGAGTAATTTGACAGTGGGTGCGGTGCGGGGGGCGAGGACGGCGGACATGATGATCTCCAGCGGGCGAGGGCCCGAAAATAAGGGTGGTGAATGCTGATAATTATACGCCGTCACCCTGTCAGCCATAGTGCAGTGCCGATAATGAAGACTTAATACTGGCAAGCGTTTTCGCGGGCTTTTACGCCTAATGGCACGTGGTTGCTAGGGTTTGGCCGACCTTGATAGCGACCGGCACCTATTCATTTGACCCCAACGCGCGCGCCGAGGTTGTCGCCCTGCTGACAATGCGCGCTGAAATGTTTTGTTACGAGTTTGCCGAACGGGAGCGGTGGGGAGGTGTCAACGCTTAGTACCCGATACCGTTATTTGGGGGCAGTAACTCATCTTACTTTAGGAGCAATCCATGAAACGCACTCTCATCGCTTCCGCTACCTTACTCGCCTTGAGCTCAACCGTGGCGATGGCACAGTCGTACCATGATCAGCCACGCGCCTACCAAGAAATGGCGCAAGTGCTTTCGGCTACGCCGATTGTTGAGCGCATATCCGTGCCGCGCCAGCAATGCTGGAACGAGCAAGTGGCAGTGCATGATGAGCGTCGCGTACGTCGCGCGTCAAACGACAACTATGTTCGCGAATCAAGCGGTGGCGGCTCAGGCGGTGGTGCTTTGTTGGGTGCCATCATCGGTGGTGTGCTCGGCCACCAAATGGGTAACTCGTCCGGCGGGCGTGACCGTGGCACCGCGGCCGGTGCCATTCTTGGCGGCGTGATTGGCAGTGGTGTTGAAAGCAGCGGTAGCTATGGTGGCAGCGGCAACTATGGCGGCTA
>JAYVGG010000328.1:0-3207 GCA_043772475.1 Burkholderiales bacterium | reverse complement strand
ACTGTGGATCACCAGAGAAACAAGCCGTGGCACCGCCGCAAGCGATGCCGTGCCCATGACCATGCTCATCACAGCGGCACTCTACGCGCTCGGTGCGGCGATCACATTCGCGTGGCTAAAAGAGCGCGCCAAGCCCACCCCAACCACCACCGAGCGCCCCTTTGCGAGGCTCGTGCGAAGCTTGCGCGAAGTGGCGCGCTATCGCGATTTAATGCGGGTTTTTTTATGCGGTGCCTGCTATCAGGCCGGGGTGGCCACCATCATCACGCTCGCCGCTATTTACGCGCAAGAGGTGATGGGCTTTAGCACCACGGATACCGTCAAGCTGGTGCTTGTCGTCAATATCACTGCGTGTGTAGGCGCGTTTGGCTTTGGCTACGCGCAAGATATTATTGGCAAAAAGCGCGCACTCGCGATCACCTTAATCGGCTGGATGGCGATGGTCGTCATGGCTTATGCCGCCGTCACGGTGAATTTATTTTGGGTCGCAGCAAATCTAGCCGGGCTCTGTATGGGGGCGAGCCAATCGGCGGGGCGCGCGTTGGTTGCGTATTTTTCGCCGCCAGAAAAAGCCGCCGAATTTTTTGGCCTCTGGGGTGTGGCAACGAGGCTAGCCGCAGTGCTAGGGCCGCTCACGTATGGGCTCGTGAGCTTTCTCACGAGCGGCAATCACCGGCTTGCCATGCTCATGACGGGGGTGTTTTTTGTGGCCGCTTTTGTGGTGCTGCTGGGGGTAGACGAGGCGCGCGGACGCGCCTTAGTCCGCCCCGCTGGAAGTACTTAGGCGCGCACACCGCGCTTATTAAGCTGATTCAGCGCTTTTTGCAAATCCGCCATCCGTGCTTGCAATAAACGCACATCTTTAGCCGATGGAATGCCAAACGTATTGAGCGTTTTGGCGACGCGCGATTCAAAAATCTGCTCGATATTAGAAACACCGTCTCTAGCACCGGCCACCGCATTAGCAAAGCCGCCTTCGATATTTTGCTTAAACGCTTTTTCGCTTTTCGCAGCAAAGGTTTTAATTTCGTTCGCTAACGCCGCCGCACGTTTTTCAGCCAAGCTAGCCTGCGTGGATTGAATTTTTTTCCCTTCACCGACTAACGCGCTGGCTTTTTTGGCGAGCGACTCCGTCGCGAGTGTGGTCATGCCGGCGAGGCGCTTTGCTTCTGAGGCAAGGGCACCGTAGGCTTTGATGGCATTGTCTTGAATCCGATTCGCAGCACCAATGCCCGCGAGGAACGCCTTATGGGTAGCACCGACGGGTGCCGCTTTGCTGGTGCGCGCTACCTTTGCGGCGGGGCGTTTAACGGCTTTACGAATTGTTGCCCTAACTGTTGCCATGTGAATCTCCTGATAAGTAAGTTGACCAGCTCACTTTATGCGGCGCACCTAGAGCAAACACACTAAAATTAAGCCCCTAAGCAGCACGCACATCACGCCCACCACGCACCCATGCCCTCGCCAGAAATCACACCAGAGCCCAATCTGGCCGCCCACAAATGGGATAAATACCTTGGCACCCTCTGGCGGCACCGCGATTTTCGCGCGCTCTGGATTTCGCTCACGATCACCCATTTTGGCGGGCAGATTACGTTCCTAGCCCTCCCGCTCACGGCCGCCATCATGCTCAACGCCACACCCACCGAGATGGGTATTCTCATGGCCGTCGAGGCGCTGCCTTACACGATGTTTGGCCTGTTCACGGGCGTGCTGGTGGACCGCTCGCGCAAGCTCCCGCTCATCATCATGGCCGACGTAGGGCGCGGGCTCGCCCTATTGATGGTGCCGATTGCCGCCTGGATGGGCTGGATGTCGATGTGGGTCTTATACACGGCTGGTTTTCTCGTCGGGCTCGGCGGCATCATCGGCTGGGCCTCGTACCAAGTTTTCATGACCGAGCGCGTGGGCCGTGAAAACTTAGTCGAAGCCAATTCGCGTATCGCATTGACTGATTCATCTTCTCAGCTTATTGGCCCTGGGTTAGCGGGCTTATTTATTCAATGGCTCACCGCCCCGATTGCGATTTTGCTCGATGCGATTTCGTTTTTTGTTTCCGCCTGGATACTGCGCGCGATACCACCACAAGAGTCCGACGCACCAAAAATCGCCAGTCCGGCAACGTGGGCAAGCGTATGGGCAGACGCAAAAGAAGGCTTACACATGATCTGGCATAACCCCATATTGCGTTCACTGGCGTGGGGTTTGGCGATATGGCAGTTTTTGAAGCACATATTTTTAGCCATCGTCATCTTATTCGCCGCGCGTGATTTGCAACTCTCGGCGGGCACCATCGGCGCGCTATGGATGATGGGCGGGCTCGGCGTACTGCTAGCCACCGCGATCATCAGCCGCGTCAATTTACGCTTCGGCGTGGGCCGCGTGATGATCGTAGGCCTTAGCACCACCGGGCTCGCGTGGCTATTGGTTGCCAGCATTTCCGCCACCAGCAGCTTGCCCGCGCTTAGGCTTGGGGCGGCCATCTTCGTGCTCGATCTGGGCGCACTATTATTTTTTATCAATTACCTATCACTGCGCCAAGCCTCCACCCCCGATCACCTCTTGGGCCGCGTCACATCGAGCATGATTTTTCTCTCGATTGCTTGCGCGCCACTAGGCTCGATGGTGGGCGGGCTACTCGGGGACGCGATCGGCCTACGCGGTGCGATTGCGGTAGCCGGTGTTGGTGGGCTGTTATTGGGCCTACTCCTCATGAAAGTCTCGCCGCTCATGCAAATGCAAACCCTGCCCGCGCACGCGAAGGTGGCTGCCCCGACGGAAGAGCGGTCGGTTTAGGCGAAGTGAATAGCGCGCCGCCATTCGCGATGCGGCAGTAATACGTATCCGCCGCCAACGAAAAAATCGTTATTGCGTCGAACGACGCAATCCAGTGACGCTCGCTGCGCGAAGGGCTGCTGGTTACGCACGCGAAATAAAAACTGTCATCCCTATCAAAGCCACGTAACCTTAAAACTTGTCATCCCGAGCGCAGCCGAGGGATCTGCTTTTTGGTCGCGCAACACAAACGCTCGCAAAAGAAGCACCCACCGAACAAATTGTCATTGCGTCGAACGACGCAATCCAGTGACGCTCGCTGCGCGAAGGGCTGCTGGTTGCTCACGCGAAATAAAAACTGTCATCGCTATCAAAGCCCAGAAACCATAAAACTTGTCATCCCGAGCGCAGCCGAGGGATCTGCTTTTTTGT
>JAYVGG010000327.1:0-2141 GCA_043772475.1 Burkholderiales bacterium | reverse complement strand
AGCCCGCTCTTGAATGGATCGGGCAGCGCCTGCGCCTTACGGGTGCCTTCGGGAAAAATAATCAGCGACTGATGTGCGCGCAATACGTCATAGAGGGGGGTCAGTGGATCATGGCGTGGTTGCTGGGCTTTCGGCTGGTCACCTGATTTTTCTTTTGCGCCCACGCGATCAATCAACACCACATTAAACCCGCGTGCGATGTAGCGACGAAACGCGTCCCCGCCCCAATAATCGCGCGCCGCCACCGGGCGTGTCTGCATCCTAAGCGCGTGCGGCAGTGCCGACCAAAGGGCCAGCGTATCCATGTGGCTCGTGTGATTAGCAAAGTAAATCCGCTGCGTAGGTGCGGGCGCGCAGCCCAGCCAGCGCGGTGAAGCGCCCACGAGCAGATGCACGATGGCGATGAGTAAACGGGAGATAAGCATAGTTGGTTGTAGCCTTGGTATCTTGTCTTGTGAATATTGTTTTCTCGTTGTATCGCTACCGTAGCGTGCCCGGTATGGAGCGGTTTGACAGCCAGCCTCATGTTGACGCACCCCCTTCCCATCCTTCCCGCCGAGGGAGGAAGGCGTGCAGCTTGCTTGGTTTGCACGAAGAATCGCATCGCTACATGCCGAGCTTCAAACCATGACGTTAAGACGCATCAAATGCGAAGAACTAACCAAGCTGCATTGTTAATGCCGCCCATTTAATGCGACCCTCCTTCAAACACCACCAACGGCTCCTTCCCCCCTCGGGGGGAAGGCGGGGGATGGGGTTGTTTGATAAATCACCGCATCACTAATCGCCCACCAAGTACCCTCGTAAGCCGCCAATGTAGCCGTTATTTCGTCACATAACCAAAATAAAAAATTGCTTGATTGCGTACAGCGATACCAACAAAGCGCCAACCAAAAAAGTAAAAATATGTGCGATAATTCAATCATTAAATAGTTAATACACGTTTTTTCACACACAAATCATGGAAATCACCGCCCCCACCGCCCCCGGTGCCGCCATCACCAGCCAAACCCAAAGCTTAGGCACGCTCTTCGCGCGCCTACGCATGGCGCGCAACGTGAAGCAGGCCGATGCGGCGCTACGTGCTGGCCTCTCACGCAATACCGTCTATCGCCTCGAAAAAGGCGACCCCGGTGTCGCCATCGGCCAAGCGCTGCGCTACCTAGAGGCCATCGCCCCCGGCAAGACCCTGCTCGATCTACTCGCCTCATCCGACCCGGCGCTCATGAGCTTAGCCGAGCGCGAAAAACGTAAGCGCGTGCGCGATATGTCGCAAGCCGAAATCGACGAGCTCAATTTTTAAGCTGCCATGGTTAAAGATAGAAAACTTTTTGTTTTCGCTAATCTCGATAGCGCGTGGCAGCCTGCGGGGCGATTAACGCTGGCCGAGGAAGGTGGCGCCCTCATCGCATCCGAATTTGCCTACGGCCTTAACTACCTTAAGCGCGCCAACGCAATAGAAATCGACCCGGTGAGCCTAGGGCTTACCGATAAAAACGCGATTGCCAAAAAGACCCTCTACCCCGCAAATAATCTGCCGCACTTCGGGGGCATTCGCGATGCCGCGCCAGACGCGTGGGGGCGGCGCGTGATCGAGGCTAAGCTCGCGGTGCCCGCCAATAGCTTGCCCGAGTCCGAGTATTTGATTCAGGCCGGCTCGGAGCGCGTAGGCGCGCTTGATGTGCGCGCGAGCCTCGATGCCCCCGCCGCCGCGCCGCTCGCGAACTGGGCAAGTTTGCAATATCTGATTGATGCCGCCGCGCGCATCGAGGCGGGGCAGCCGATCCCCAAATCACTCGCCGCGATTTTTGATGGTGGCTCAGCACTCGGTGGTGCCCGGCCCAAGGCCTCCGTGCGCGACGATGCCGGCACGCTGTGGCTCGCCAAATTTAGTAGCCACCACGATGCCTTCGATATGCCCATGATCGAAGCCTGCACCCTCAAGCTCGCCCACGAGACCGGGCTCACCGTGCCCAAGGTGCAGCGCGTAACAGTGGGTAAAGACGAGGTGATGATGATTGCGCGCTTTGATCGCACACGCGTGAATACTGCAGCAGAAGAAGTACGCCACCCCTTCGTGAGCGCGCTCACCATGCTCGGCTGTGATGAAACCGAATCGCGCAACAAATCCTACGCCGATC
>JAYVGG010000326.1:0-2163 GCA_043772475.1 Burkholderiales bacterium | reverse complement strand
TGGAGGCGATCGAATTCCTGCGCGACTTTAATGTGATGGTGCACGAGCAGTTTCCCGGCGCGCTCACCATGGCGGAAGAATCCACCTCTTGGCCCATGGTGTCGCGCCCCACTTATCTGGGCGGCTTGGGTTTCTCCATGAAGTGGAATATGGGTTGGATGAACGACACGCTGAGTTATTTCGAGCATGACCCGATCCATCGGCGCTTTCACCATAATCAACTCACCTTCGGCCAGCTTTATTCTTATACCGAAAATTTTGTGCTGCCGTTTTCACATGATGTAGTAGTGCACGGCAAGCGCTCGCTGCTGGATAAGATGCCCGGCGATGCCTGGCAAAAATTTGCCAACCTGCGCCTGCTGCTCACCTATCAAATCACCTACCCCGGCAAAAAACTCAACTTCATGGGCAATGAGTTGGCCCAGGGTCTGGAATGGGGCGTGGGGCGTGAATTAGATTGGTGGTTATTGGGACGCGAGGCGCATCAAGGGGTACAAACCTGCGCTCGCGATCTTAATCACCACTACCTTACTACCCCAGCCCTACATGATCTTGATTTCACGCATGAGGGGTTTCAGTGGATCGATTGCCATGACGCCGATCAATCGACTTTAAGCTATGTGCGTCGCGCACGCGATGGCAGCTTTGTGGTGGTGGCGCTCAACTTCACACCGGTACCGCGCGAAAATTATCGCATCGGCGTGCCGCGCGCAGGGGTATATCGCGAGCTATTCAACAGCGACTCGTCCTACTACGGCGGCGGCAATCTGGGTAATGGCTCGGGTATCGAGGCGAAGGCTGGCAGTTGGATGGGTTACCCGGCCTCGATTAACGTTACCTTGCCGCCCTTGGCCGGCATCGTGCTGGTGCTGGGGTGACCTCATCGCCGCTTCTTGTTTATTGGTAGGGGCGAGGCATGCCTCGCCCCGTATTGACAGCGGGTCGGGCATGCCCGACCCCTACACTAAAGAATCATTATTTTATGCCCTAACATCATGCAGTTGGCATCGGCAAGGAATTTTGCATGGCTGCTCTAACCCGCTCCCCCGCCTGGAAGGCACTTAAAAACCATCACAAACAGATGGCCGACGTATCCATGCGTGATTTGTTTGCGCAGGATGCGCAGCGCTTTGATAAATTCAATCTGCGCTATCGCGACCTGCTACTCGATTATTCAAAAAACATCATCACTGAAACAACGCTGCCGTTGTTATTTAATTTAGCGCGCCAAGCGGAAGTGGAATCGTGGCGCGACCGCCTCTTCGCAGGCGACAAAATCAACTTCACCGAAAACCGTGCCGTGCTCCACACCGCGCTGCGCAATCGCAGCAACCAGCCGATCTTCGTTGCGGGACGCGATGTGATGCCCGGGGTGAACAAAGTACTGGCGCACATGCGCGATTTCAGTGAGCGGGTGCGTAGCGGAAAATGGAAAGGCTACACCGGGCACGCCATCACCGATATCGTGAACATCGGCATCGGCGGCTCTGATCTTGGCCCAGTGATGGTCACCGAAGCGCTTAAACCTTTCGCTGCGCCGCTGCTGCGCGCGCATTTCGTCTCTAATATCGACGGCACGCATCTGGCGGAGATACTCAAACCGCTCAAGGCGGAAACGACCTTATTCATCGTCGCGTCTAAGACCTTTACCACTCAGGAAACATTGATCAACGCGCGCACTGCACGCGATTGGTTCTTAACCGCGGCAGGCCGAGAAAAAGCCATCGCCAAGCATTTCGTCGCCGTCTCCACCAACACCCGAGAAGTAAAAGCCTTCGGCATTGACCCGGCAAATATGTTCGAGTTTTGGGATTGGGTCGGTGGGCGCTACTCGCTCTGGTCGGCGATCGGCCTATCGATCGCCTTAGCGCTGGGCATGGATCAATTCGAAGCCCTACTCAATGGCGCGCAGGGTATGGATGAACATTTTCGCAGCGCGCCACTGGAACAGAATATGCCGGTAGTGATGGCACTGCTCGGCGTATGGTACGGCGATTTTTTCGGCGCGCAATCGCATGCGGTGTTGCCTTACGATCAATACTTGCATCGTTTTCCTGCCTACTTGCAGCAACTCGATATGGAGAGCAACGGCAAGCGCGTGCGGCGTGATAAAAAAACCGTGGATTACCACACCGGCCCGGTGCTGTGGGGCGAGCCTGGCAC
>JAYVGG010000325.1:0-25585 GCA_043772475.1 Burkholderiales bacterium | reverse complement strand
ACATCAATCGTGTAAACCAAAAAAATCTCGCTACGCTTACGCGCGTCATACGCGCGGCGAAAAATGCTGAAGCCAGTCAACGCTGACGCATCAATTTTAAGGCGACGCAAAATCGCAGCGTTGAGGTCGGCTTCGGTGTGCGTGAGCGGCAGGCGGATTTCGTTTAGGCGGAGCATGGGGTCAGTTCGAGTGCGAGACCGCTATTTTAACGGGCTTACTGAACCCTACTCTTTCAACACCATATCAATACACATTACCGCCGCCACAATCAAAATGCGAAGGTTGTCATTCGCGGGCACGGCATCTTGAATCGAAAGCATGTAGTTATCAGCGGAGGTGAAAAGCTCTTTACCAAGCCCCGCCCATTTTTGTTTGGCGATTGCTTCCGCTATGCTTGAAAAAACTTCCGCACCACATCAAGCGAATAATCAATATCGCCCGCATCAATATCCAAATGCGTGACCCAACGCTGCTTGCCGTACACGCCGGAAACCTTGATGCCGTTTGCCGCGAGATGCGCGCCGAATAAGGCTTCCCGTCCGGTTGGTAGATTCACCCAGAGGATATTAGTTTGTGGCGGTTCGACTGTTAAAGCGCCCTTGCTCGCTTCCAATAAGCCTTTGGCAAGCGTGGTCGCATTCGCGTGATCGAAGGCCATGCGGTTGATGTTGTGATCGAGCGCGTAGGCACCGGCAGCGGCGAGCATCCCGGTCTGGCGCATCCCGCCGCCGATCATTTTGCGTAGCCTGCGCGCGCGCGCGATGAAGGGCTTGCAGCCGAATAACAGCGCGCCAACGGGTGCGCCAAGGCCTTTGGAGAGACACGCCGAAACGCTATCGAAATGACCACAAATTTTGCGTGCTTCATCGAGCGGCGCCGTGCCGCCTGCACTTGCGTTAGCGACGGCGGCGTTAAACAAGCGCGCGCCATCAAGGTGCGTAGAGAGGCCGCGCTTATTAGCAAGTGCGCGCACATCACGCAGATAATCGGCCGGTAAAATTTTCCCGCCCCACGTATTTTCAAGCGCGATCAATTTGGTAATCGCGTAGTGTGAATCATCTGGCTTAATCGCGGCCTCCATCACCGCTAAATCCATAGTGCCATCAGCGCGCTGCTCAAGGGGCTGCGGTTGGATTGAGCCCAGCACGGCCATGCCGCCTGCTTCCCATTTGTAGGTGTGCGCTTCTTGGCCGACGATCACTTCATGGCCTCGCTCGCAGTGCGCCATGAGCCCCAAGAGGTTCGTCTGCGTGCCCGATACGCCATAGAGTGCTGCCTCAAAGCCCAATAGGGACGCGGAGTTTGACTCTAACGCATTCACCGTTGGGTCTTCACCGTACACATCATCACCAACCTCGGCCGCCGCCATTGCGGCGCGCATCGCGGGGCTTGGGCGGGTGACGGTATCACTTCTAAAGTCGCGAATTTTCATCTTGATGGCTCCAAAAAATTATCGGGAACGCGGTGCAAAGCCGCAGTAGGCGGTGACTTCTTCGCGGTCATGGTAGAGCTGCTTAATCACCAGATGATAGGTGCGCCCCAACGGCTCTAAGCGCTCGTGGAGAATCGCTTTGCAAAGCTCGATTTCCTCCAGCCGTTTTTTCATCGGCAATTTCAAATTAAAAATCGCGTGGCGCGCGTGGCCTTCGGCTAGCCACATCGCCACCAGTGTGGCGATGCGGCGCGGCTGCTCGACCATATCGCAGACTAACCAATCGACGGGCTTTTTTGGGCGAAAGCGAAAGCCATCTTCACGGATGTGGCGCACGAGTGCGTTATCGACTAATTCGCCCTTAAGATCGGCGTTATCGACTGCCATCACGTGCAAGCCGCGATGCGTGAGCTGCCACGTCCAGCCACCGGGGGCTGCACCAAGATCAACCGCGCGCATTTCGGGCTGGAGCAAGCGCTCGAGATCGTCGCCTAAAAAAACATGAAACGCTTCGGCGAGCTTTAAGGTGGAGCGGCTCGGCGCATCGCGCGGCATTTTTAAGCGCGGAATACCGAGTGGCCAAGGGGACGCGCGCTCAACTTCCACCACGCCGATACGTGCTTCTTGTTTGTTGAGCAAAAAAACATGCAGCCTAAATTTGGCCGCGCTATCAATTACGTGATCGGCTGAAAGCCCAGCAAGGACGCGGGTTTCCAAGGCACCGGCGAGTTTTGAGAGCGCCTTGCCGTCGTTGGTATCCGGGTACTCTACCCATACGTTGGCGAGCGATACCGCACCGTAAGCGGCCATGATTTGTGGGACAGCGGCCAAGATCGGGGTGACGCGATCACGCTCGCCGAGGGCTGCCACGGCATCAAGGGTAAAAATAACTTGCCGCGAAAAAACACTTTGCGTGTGTTGCGGTACGCGTTCGATATTGGCACTGGCCGGTATTGGTATCAGCACGTAGCCCGTATCTTTGGCGACGCCGCGCGGGCTGGGCGGCTCTTTAAGCGCGGCACCGATTTCGGCCGCACTCGCTGCCTCAAAGCCGGCGCGGCAGTAGGCCAAAATCGCGCGCGCGGGTTGCTCAGGTTTGCTCATGAATGACTTTCTCGCCTGCGCGCAGCCAGAGGTGACTGCGGCGCGATTACGTTTCGACGCGGTTGCGCCCGTTGATTTTAGCCTGATAGAGCTTCGCATCGGCTAAATCAAGGAGGCGATTTGGGTCGGTTACGTTTTCGGAGGGGGCGATACCAAAGCTCATCGTCACCCGCAGGCCAGATGCAATCACATCCCAATCCTGCGACTCGATCGAGCGCCGCAGCCGTTCGCACAGTATCGAGGCTTCCCGCATCGTGGTGCCGGGCAGCACGAGCGCAAACTCTTCACCGCCGTAGCGGGCGGCCACGTCGTTGGCGCGACAATTCTCGCGGAACAATTGGCCAATCCGGCGCAAGACTTCATCGCCCTTCGCGTGGAGAAATTTATCGTTGACCTGCTTAAAGTGATCAATATCGGCAAGCACTACCACCAGCGGCTGCTTGGAACGAACCGCGCGCTGTAGCTCAAGGGCCAACATGCGATCAAGCTCGCGGCGATTAGCAAGCCCGGTCAGCGCGTCTTCTGCGGCGATACGTTTGTAAGCCTCAGATTGCTCGTGAACTTGCATTAGTAGGCGACTTTTTTCTTCGCTAATAACTTGCAGCTTTTGTTTTTCGAGTGCGAGCTCATTGGTGCGTTCTTCGACCATACGCTCAAGATTAAGCCGATTGCGACGCGCATTGAGCACGCGGGCACGGTAGGCAAGCCAGGCGGTGCCGAGCAAGACGGTGGCGAGCGAAAATTGAAACCACAGCGCGCGGTAAAACGCGGCCTCGCGCACAAGCCCGATACTGGCGGGCGCACTCCAGACACCATCACCATGGCTCGCGATCACCTCAAACTTATAGCTGCCTTCTTCCAAGTTGGTAAATGCGGCGCGGTTAGTAGATCCGGCCTCAACCCAATCTTTGTCAAAGCCGACCAGACGGTGACGAAATCGTAGCCGTTGTGGGTCAATAAAGGAGATACCCGCGTAGGTAAACGCTACGCGTCGCTGGCCTGGCTTCATCACAATTTGCTCGGCAATCGGGTGCGATTCGCCATCAAGGGCAATCGTTTCGACCAGCACCGGTGGCGGCTTACGAACCACGCGTTCGGTATTTTCAGGGGTCACCACGGCCACGCCCTCGGCAGTGGGGAACAGCAACTTACCCGCACGGGTACGCCAGCTTGCTGGCTGCGCGCCGCCGTTGCACTGCTTGGTGGCCATACCGTCGGTACGCCCGAAGGTCGCTGCCACCACATTGGGCCGCTTGCCTAGCGCCAGATCATTTATCTCGCTCGACTTGATTTTCAACAGCCCTTCGTTTGAGCAGGCCCAGAGCGCACCTTTTTCGTCGTCAATAATCGTGAAATAGGCGCGCGACGCCACCCCTTCAGCGCGACCAATTTTTTTAAGCTTGCCGTCTCGCAATTGCGCTAAGCCATCGTGGGCTGCAAACCAAAACTGCCCTTGGGCATCGCTAATGATTGAAAACACGCTGCCGGTTAACGGCTTGAGCTCGGGGTGCGGCACGGCCTTACCCTCAGCAATCACGCCTACACCGGTACGCGTACCCACCCAGATCACGCCGTCTCGCGCTTCATACACCGTCAAGACTTGATCGTTCGGTAGCCCCGATTCAATCGTGTACTTGGCCAGCAACTTGCCAGCACCAATGTGAAAGACGCCCACGTTCGAGCCTAGCCACAGCGTGCCGTCGCGGGCGGCCGTGATAGCGCGAACCGATAACGCGGGCAGCCCGTACTCGGTCGCCATGTTTTCAAATCGCTCACCGCGCAGCCGGTGTAAGCCGCCCGAGTTGGTGCCGACCCAAAGCTCGCCGTCTTTGCCTTCAGCGAGCGATAAAATAGACGCGCTGAGTAAGCCGTCCTTGCGATCAAAGCGCCGCGTGCTCGCCTGATTGATTCGGAACAGCCCCTCGGCTGTGCCAACCCAGACATTGCCCGCTTGATCTTCCATCACGGTGCGGACAAATTCTTCCTCGATCCCGCGCTGGCGCCCCCATGTGGTGATTGCGCCATCGCGAAACCGATCAAGCCCACGATCACTGCCAACCCAGAGGCTACCATCGGCATCTTGAAACATTTCGCGTACAAAATTATTTGTTAACCCTTGTAGTCGCCCGTAGGTCGCCACGTTGTTGAAATCCCCGTTACGCGGTATGCGCTGAAGCCCTTCGAGCGTGCCGAGCCATAGCGTTCCATCACTATCGGGAAAAACACGCGTCACCCCGTTCGTCGCGAGCCCCTCCTTAGTGGTGACTTGCGTGAAGGTTTCGCCCTCGCGAATAAAATAGCCCGCACCATTGGTGCCGATCAACATTCGCGTCGGGCTCACGCGCACGATGGCCGTGATCGCAACGCGATCCACCAAGGTGCCCGTTGGGTTTTTGGTCACCTCGTCACCGCGAATTTTCACGAGCCCTGCAAACGTGCCAACCCACACCTCGCCGGTTTCTTCAATATGAATTGCCGCGACGGCGTTGCTGGGCAAGCCGTCTTTGGTGTTGAATACGCGGGATACGCCATCAACCACGCGCGCAACCCCGGCGTTACTTGAGCCCAGCCAAATCGCGTTGCCCGGCCCTTCAACAATCACCGAGACCGTGCCAGTTAACGTGGTGCCGGATACCGTGACGGGTGCAAATTTATTTTCTTTGTAGCGCACGAGACCACCGTCACGCAGACCAATCAACAGCGATCCATCGCGCGCCGCATGCAAGGACGCGATGCCATCACCCTGTAAGGCGGGCGCATTAGCCTGATTGAATACCGTGAAGTAGCGCCCATCAAAGCGCGCGAGCCCTTCGTGGGTGCCAAACCACATGTAGCTATCTTTGGTCTGCGCGATGCCGCGAATGGTGCTGTGTGGCAGGCCTTGATCGACGGTCCAGATATCGTGGATGTAGTCGGTGATGGGTTTATTAGGGTCGAGCGCAAACGACCAAGCGAGCGGCGAGCAAAAAAGGCTCGTGCCGCAAGCCACACGCAATAAACCCAAAATTATTTTGATGAGCGCCATAAAACTGTTTTTTTATAAACACAAGTAACCCCATATTATGCCGCGCTAAGTGTGACTTTTACGAGAGCACACGAGTTCACAATTGGTGAAAATTACGTCGGGTTTGGCGCGAGCGTAAAAAACGCCACCGCCTCCGTCGCTTCGCGCGTGCGGCGCATCGGCGGCAGGCTTTGCCAGATGCGTTTACCGTAGGGCTTATCGACGATGCGGGTGTCGCCAATCATGAGTACACCACGGTCTAATTCATCACGAATCAAACGCCCTGCCCCTTGTTTTAACTTAATCGCGGCATGGGGCACTTGGTATTGCATAAAAGCATTGCCGCCCGCTTGGTTAATCGCCTCAATACGGGCTGCCAACACCGGGTCATCGGGGGCGGCAAACGGGAGCTTATCAATCACCACCAGCGAGAGCGCGTCGCCCTTCACGTCCACCCCTTCCCAGAACGAGTGACTCGCCACCAAGACCGCATTGCCCAGCGTGCGAAAGCGCGCGAGTAGCTCGGTACGGGTGCCCTCGGCCTGCGACATAAGCGGGAAATCGAGCCCCGCTTTTGCCCAGTGCGCGGTCAAAATTTCGTGCGCCAGGCCCATCGCTTTGAGGGAGGTGAAAAGCAAAAAGGCGCGCCCACCGGCGGCCACAATCAGCGGAATCGCCGCATTCACCACCGCCTCGGTGTGCTCGCGCGTGTTCGGTGCGGGCAAGTCTTTAGGTAGATAAAGCAGCGCTTGATTGGGGTAGTCAAAGGGGGATGCCCAGAGCGCTGTTTCAACACGCCGCTCGCCGAATGAGTCGTCGTCACTCGCCTCGGGCGCAATCAAGCCCATCTCGGCTTGGTAATGACCAAACTGTCCTTTGACTGCGAGCGTGGCCGAGGTAAACACCCACGCGCGCTTTTGGCCGAACACTTGTTTTGCAAAAATCGGTGCGATCGAGAGCGGCGTGAGATTAAACGCGAGCGATTGTGAGTACGCTTCTGCCCAACGAATCGTGCCCTCAACGCCGCCGTCTTTACCCGCACCGTGCCAGGCGGTTAAGCGTTGCGCCATTTCGTCGGCGCGCGTTAAGCAGTTGGCAATCTCGGGGGCCCGCGCCGATTGGCTTTCGAGCAGCTCGCGCAGTTCACCCAAGCGCTCCTGCGTGGTCGTGTAGGCATCCGCAAAGCCCTCGCGGGTGGCGACCGTGTCACCCGTTAAGCGGGTGAAATCTTCGCTCACCGTTAAGCGTAAATCGCGCGCTGCGTAATCGAGGCCGTCGGCCCCTTCTTGCAAATCTTTGAAGTCCGCCGCGTGGGCGACACCGGCTAGGCGGGCATCGTGGGCGAGCTCGATTAGCTGCGAAGTTGAAACCGCCTCACCAAAAAATAGCGTAGCGGTCTCGGGGAGCTGGTGCGCCTCGTCAAAAATAACCGTGTTGCAAGCGGGCAATAAATCTTGCGCGCCGTCGTCTTTGAGCACCAAATCGGCGAAAAATAAATGGTGGTTCACCACCACAACCTCCGCGTCCATGGCGGCTTTCCGGGCTTTCATGACAAAACATTCGGCATAACGCGTGCATTGTGAGCCGAGGCAATTTTCACGTGTCGAGACCGCGTGCGACCACGCCCCCGAGCGCTCCGATACTTGCGGCAACTCGGCCTTATCGCCGCTACCGCCGTCGCCGAGCGAGCGATCGGCGAAGCGGCGAATAAGCTGGATATGCTTGGTTTCTTCGCGGTTGGTAAAGCGCCCATCGGCCGCCGCCTCACCCAAATGGTGCAGGCACACGTAATTGGCGCGGCCCTTTAAGAGTGCGGTGGTGACAGGAATGCCGAGGGCGGCAATAACAGTCGGAATATCGCGGTGGAAAAGCTGGTCTTGCAGGGTCTTTGTGCCGGTCGAGATCACCACCTTACCGCCGCTACGCAATGCGGGCACAAGGTACGCAAACGTCTTGCCGGTGCCCGTGCCGGCCTCGGCGATGATGACGTCCGCGCGGAGAATCGCGGCTTCAATTTTCTCGGCCATGTCGATCTGGCTTTGACGATGGCGAAAACCGGGGATTTTTTTAGCGAGTGGCCCGTCGGGGCCAAATAGCCTTGCAATCTCGGATGGGCGTTTAATCTCGGATGGGCGTGCGATTTCTGACATGGCGCGATGATACCGCGCCATGTCCACTCTCAAAAATTATGCGCGACCGAAAATTACTTTTTCTTGACGCAATAGTCGTGAAATCATGACGATCGAGACGACCAAGATCGCGATATTGATGGCGGCCGGCAGCAGGTAATGAATCGCTTCCACCGGCTCGCCGCGGAGTATCCGCGTAATCACCATCATCTGGCCTAGCATCGGCACAAATAGCTGCCAGAACGCGTCTTTAAGCTGCGCGAAGGTAGCCACCATGGGCATCATCATGATGGCCATGATGAGGTAGGTCACGTAGGTTTGCGCCTCTTTGAAGGTGCGCCCGTAGGCGGCGATCAGCATTTGTATGGCACCCATGGCGGGCGCGAACGTGAACATGGTGACCGCAAAGCCAAGATACTGGCTTGGCGAAAGCGACATCACCGCCGCGATGCCCGGTAGCTTGGCGAGTGTCAGCGTTAACGCGAAGCCCAATAAGGTCAGCGCCACCCCGGCGAGGCAGTAAAGGCCGACCGCCAACGCTTTGCCGAGTACCAACGCGTCGCGCGCAGTCGGGGTCATCAGCAAGGGCTCGAGCGAGCCGCGCTCACGCTCACCAGCGGTCATGTCAATGGCAATCGCCGTGCAGCCGCTCACGCAAATCATGAGCGCCATCCACGGAATAATGAAGAGTAGGCCAGCCGCGCGCTGGGCGGCGGTGCCTAGATTGGTGTCTTCAATTTCGACCGCGCGCAATACGTTTGGTGACACCCCGCGCGCGATGAGCCGCTGCATACCCACTTCACGGTTAAAGCCCGATAGCGCCTGCCTAAGCGCGCGCGAGTCGCCACGGCTTTCTTGCCGGGTGTCGTCATAAACAAGCTCAACCTTCGCTTCACCGGTTAAAAATTTTTCGCTGAAATTTTTTGGCACCACCAGCACAGGGTCATGCTTGCCCTCTTTGATGCGCTCTCGAAAATCAGGCTTCGGTACTTTGATCGTCATATCTTGGCGGAGCAAATAATTCACCACTTCCGGCGCGTGCTCTTGGCCGTAAAGATAAATTTCGCGCTTTTCGGCCTTTTGTTCGAGTGAAGCCGTGAAATAGGCAATCCCGATCAACACCACGGGCCCCATCGCAATCGAGATAATAAAAATCATCAATGCGGTACGCCGATCACGCAAATGATCGATCAACTCTTTTTTCGCCACCGTCATCACGGTCTGCCATTTTGTACGCGCCATGATTACGCCCTCCCTGCCAAGATCACATCGTCGTCAATGCCGGCCAACACCACAAAGGCATCTTCCAGATTCGTTTTCCCGCTCTCGGCCAAGAGCGCTTCGGTGGTGCCCTGCGCGCAAATTTTGCCTTTTGCGATGATGATAATTTCGTCACACAGCGCCGCTACTTCTTGCATGATGTGTGACGAAAACATGACCGTTTTACCGTCTGCTTTGAGGCGCTTGATGAGCTCGCGTAACGCGCGCGTGGTCATCACGTCAAGCCCGTTGGTAGGTTCGTCGAGGATCACCGTGCCGGGCTCATGCACGAGGGCTCGCACAATCGCCACCTTCATGCGCTCGCCTTGTGAAAAGCCCTCGGTACGGCGGTCGATGATATCTTTCATATCGAGCCAGTCGACCAAACGGCCAATGGTGGCCTCGCTTTTGGCGGTACTGACACCGCGAAGCTCGGCGTAGTAGCGGATGTTTTCGCGTGCCGTGAGGCGCGTGTAGAGGCCGCGTGCGTCGGTCAAGATGCCGGAAATTTCGCGGGCACCGTTAGGGTTGCTCGCCACATCGATGCCGTCAATCGCGACACTGCCGCCATCAATATCGACCAACGAGCCAATCATACGAATCGTCGTGGTTTTACCGGCACCATTAGGCCCAAGCAGCCCGGTAATCGCGCCACTTGGGGCGGTGAAGCTCACGCCATCCACAGCGAGTACATCGCCAAATTGTTTTTTGAGTTCGCGAACGGTAATCATTTAGCGGTCTCTTTGTTCGTGACCTCGTTCATGGGCTTTTCTTTCATCGCTTGGTAAAACGTAGGGCGTGGGATGCGCGCTAGGCAGCTTGCGTCCAGCCCGGCCACGGAGGCGGTTTCGATAAACTGTTTGATGAGTTTCGGCGCGCAGCCTTGGTGCGAAACACCGTGGCCGATTTGCGGCGCTACGGCGTGAACGCTATTCGCAAAGCCCTTCTTGGCCTCTTCCCCCCAAGACGATGGCGTGACCGGATCGAGCCCGCCAGAAAGTATGAGTACGGGCTTGTCAGATTTCACGGGCGTAAAAAAATCGGCCGGCACCTTAGCGCGCGGCCATGGCTCACAGCCGGCTGTAAATTCGCGAATAAAGCTCTCACCAAACGGGGCCACGTTGGCCGCTGCCGCACGCATGGTGTCATCAATACGCGGCACGTCTTCGGCACAGCTCACGGAAAATCGCATCCCCATCGCGACCTTATCGGTGCCGTCGGAAAATAGGCTAGCGAGCGCATTAAGTGGCGCAAAATCGCCCGCCTTGGCGGACTTAATCGCCTCGGGTACGAGGGCGGCAAATTGCGGCACATAGAGCGTTGTGAAGACCGCCATATGGAGCCCATCGCGCGTAAGCGTGCTCTCGCGCGCCACGCCGGTTAGCGGGTCTTTGAGGCTTAAGCGGCGTGGGGATTTATCTAGCGCCGCGCCGAGCTCGGCAAAGTCGGCGCGTAGCGTAGGTGTTGCCCCATTGCAAGCGGCCGATTTTTCGCAGGCCGTAAACATGGCCTCAATCGCCGCCCCGGCATCCCGCGCAAAGTTTTCCGGCAAGATGAGTGACGGTGGGGCCACGCCGTCAATGGTCATCGTGCGGACACGCTCGGGGTAGCGGCGCAGGTATTCTAGTGCTGCGCGCGTGCCGTAGGAGGCACCCCAAAGATTGATGGTCTCGTAGCCTAGTGCGGCGCGCACGTCGTCGATGTCGGCCATCGCGATGGTGGTGGTGTATTGGGTGAGATCGGCATTTTTGGCGAGCGTGTCGCGGCATTGGCTGACGAGTGCTAGGGTGCGGGTGCGGCGCGTGGCAGGGTCTGCCATCTCGGGCGTGTCGTCGCGCGGGAAGGTGCAATTGAGCGGGTGCGATTTGCCGGTGCCGCGCTGGTCGATGAAGACGACATCGCGCTTACTCATGAGGCCGCTTAGCATCGGTGAGAGGGCGGCCACCAGATCGCCCGCCGCTTGGCCGGGGCCGCCGGCAAAAATAAATATCGGGTCGCGTGCTTTGTTGCGCGCAACGGCTTCCGCGACGACGATATTGAGCGAAATCTTTCGCAAGGCTTTGGTCTCGCGGTTTTCAAAGACCTCGAGCGTGGCGCATTTGAGCGCATTTTCAACACGCGCTACGCGGCATTCTTTGAGGGCAAGCGTGGCAGAAGGCGCGGGTGCCTCCGTACACCCTACGCTACCTGCAATGAGCGCGCCAAAGGCGATTGAGTACTGTAGGTATTTCATAAATCGTGCTCCACAAGCGAAAAGTGGCAGTGTACCCAAATCTCGTTACCCCATCGCTAACCCGCGCGCGCGGTTAAACTTAGCGATGACCAAACCTAGCGCACCTCAATTCCCCAAGCTCGACCCTGCCACGCCAGAATTCTGGGATCTGCGCTTTGCGGCCGATGTCACGCCGTGGGATCAGAGGAGCGTGCCGGCGAACATGCAGCAGTTCGTGGAATCGGCCCAAACCCCGCGCCAGGCCTTGATCCCCGGCTGCGGGGCGGGGCATGAGGTGGCACTATTGGCGGCCCATGGCTGGGCGGTAACGGCGATTGATTTTTCGCCTGCCGGGGTGGCGGCGGCACGTGCGCGCTTGGGTGCGCTCGCGCCCCACGTACACGAGATGGATTTTTTCGGTGAGGCGGTGGCAAAACTTGACGTTGATTTTATTTATGAGCGCGCGTTTTTGTGCGCGTTGCCGCGTCGCTTATGGCCGCAGTGGGCGACGCGCGTGGCGATGTTGTTGCCCACGGGCGGTCTCCTCGCCGGGTATTTTTATGGGGACGACAGTCCGAAAGGCCCGCCCTTCGGGCTCGCGGCCGGTGAGCTCGATACCCTACTCGCGGGTGCGTTCATCAAAATTGAGGAGGCAACCCCCACCGATTCGATTGCGATTTTTCGCGGCAAAGAAAAATGGATGGTCTGGCAACGCTGCGAGGAACGAAAAAACAAGCGAACGGGCGTTAGAACCTTAGGCCGATAGCCGCCGGTCTTGGCCTTTATAGTCGAGCGCGGTGTAGGCCTCGGTGACAATCACAGAAACTCTAATCGGTGCGTGGTCTTCGGAAAAAATCGGGGTCACATAAAGTCTGACCGGGACACGCTGACCGAGCTTAGTGATGGCCGGCATCTCGATCATGGTGGCCGTCTGGTCGCGAAAGAGCTTTTCGAGAAAAGGGCTAATACTGGCGCGGCGATCGGGCGGGAATAGCACTTCGCCAAGATTGTTTCCGTACACTTCTTTGAGCGAGTAGCCGAGCATCGCGTGGGCGGCTTCGTTGAGATCAGTCACGCAAAATCTTGCATCACAGTCAATCACCGGCAACAAGGTGCGGCGCAAATGCGAAGACAACATATCAGCACGCCGACGCGCCTCCTGCTGGCCGCGACGAATTATCTCGGCACGATTTTTGAGCTCGTTGTTTTGCTGACCAAGAAGACCCTTCGATGCATCGAGATCAGCGAGGAAGGCTTCGCTTTCGAGATTGAGCCTGAGACGTTCGACCGCCGCGCGATGCTGCTTGTGCCCCAAATAAATCGCCGACAAGAAGAAGAAC
The DNA here is from genome assembly GCA_043772475.1 of Burkholderiales bacterium. Classification (GTDB taxonomy): domain Bacteria; phylum Pseudomonadota; class Gammaproteobacteria; order Burkholderiales; family Usitatibacteraceae; genus UKL13-2. The sequence goes on along the minus strand of JAYVGG010000325.1, from coordinate 13,104 downwards.
GCCGACATGAGCCCCGGTAGCCAGTGAATGCCATCGCGCATGAAAAATATCCAAAGCGTAAGTGGCACGGACGCCAGCACGGTGTACACGGCGTGGGCACCACGAATCGGCGCGAGCGGCGATATGGCGCCACCCACATAACTCACAACGACGAGCACCGAAAACAGCTCGCGATACGAATCGAGCCCAACAGGTGGGTAAAGAACGCTACCAATCAGGCCCCACTGGGCGCCGCTGAGCGCGATACTCAAGAGAGTAAGGCGCCGCAAAACGGGTGAGGCACGCGCGTCTTCAGTCGCGCGGCGGAATTTGAACATCGTGTAGAGCCGGAACATCATCACAGCAACACTGTATGAAAACCAATACAGGCCACGGGTGAGATCGCCCGTGCTCGCGAGCATCGCGAGCGCCATGAGCGCGCCAATAACGGAAAAAAACATCGATGAAGGCAGCGCTGCGAAATATTCGCCGAGTTGGCGCACGTAGAGCGCGCGCTCAAACGCAGCGCCGTCGAGGGGCTCGGGTTTGCGTAAGGTTTCGCCGACCTCTAGGAGAGGCTGCGATGGAATAGTCGGGGCAATCATCTGTGCGGTTGGTAAAACCTGTCCCGTAACGCTTTCCCCAGCGCGACGGTCGTGGTTAAAAATTTTAGTTATTAGGCCACCACTGTAGGACAAATCGCAGTCGCTGGCTGTGCTGTGCCTCACACGGGACACAGTTTAACGGCAAATGTCACAATAAATGACCTGTATCCCCTAATTAGGGGATGGGTCTTGGCGCGATGTTGCACTGAAGCAAAAACCCCCGCTTGGCGGCGGGGGTTTTATCGTTACAGAGGCGATTTGCGCTACGCTGAATCGGTTTTACTCGCCGTACATTTTTTGTTTGAGCTCGCGGCGCTCCTGCGCCTCAATAGTGAGTGTCGCGGTCGGGCGCGCCAAGAGTCGATAGATGCCGATCGGGTCACCGGTCTCGTCACAATAGCCGTAGCTGCCTTCGGCGATACGCGCAAGCGAGCTTTCCACTTTCTTGAGTAGCTTACGCTCACGGTCGCGCGCGCGAAGCTCAAGTGCGTGCTCTTCTTCTTGCGTGGCGCGGTCGGCGGGGTCCGGGGCAATCACGATCTCGCGTAGATGCTCGGTCGTGGTGCCCGCGTTCTCGCGCAGTTGCGAGGCAAGCTCAGCGAGGCGGTATTTGAAAAACGCCAGTTGGTCTTTCGACATGTAATTGGTCTTGGCCTGCTTAATGATCTCGGCTTCAGAAAGCAAGCCGCCTACGCGTTTTGTATCAGGTACGGAGCGGATCGGCTCTCTCACGCTGGGCGCTGCACCGGTGGATTTTGGAATCGGTTTGTCGGAAATTTTTGGGGCAACTGCTGTCATCTTCGCTACCAACGTCGGGCTCGCCTTCGGCGCAAGTTTCGCGCTTTGAATAGATTGTGGGGGTGCTTTCGCGGTCGCGGGGGCGACCGCGCTTGCGGTGGATTTGCCTGCGGATTTGGCTACAACCGTGACTGCGGCTTTTGGCGCAGGCATGGGTGTGGCTTTCGCGACCACTTTTTGGGTCGGTATCGCCTTAGCAGCCGTCTTGGTTACGGCAACTTTTTTGGTAATTGGTTTTTTATCGACAACGTTTGCGGCCGCTTTCGTCGTCGCTTTTGGCACTACCTTCGTAGCGACCTTTGCTTTTGGCAGCGGTTTGGCGATTTTTTTCGCCGCAACCTTTGGTGCTGTCTTGGACTTGGCGAGCGCCTTCGCCGTTGGTTTTACGTTGGCCTTTGGAGCCGGTTTGGCCTTCGTGGCCGGTTTGGCCTTTGGTGCCGGTTTGGCCTTTGGCGCCGGTTTGGCCTTCGTGGCCAGCTTGGCCTTTGGAGCCGGTTTGGCCTTCGCAGCCAGCTTGGCCTTTGGAGCCGGTTTGGCCTTCGCCACGACTTTTTTAACTACTTTGGTAACAGGCGCTTTGACCGTAACTTTCTTCACGGTTTTCGTGGCCTTTTTCACGGATGGCTTAATTTTTTTGGTTGCCAACGTCGTTTCTCCTAAATCAATATTAACCGTGCTCTGCAAGCGGATGATCCGTCAAGCCGTGCCCCAGCACACGCGCCCCGGAATATGAAAAACGCGTAAGTGTACTGAATGCGTTTTTCAAACACAACGCATATATTTTTTATATTATTTGCCAGCCGAAAGCGCATGGCACACGATTTTCTTTTCGCAACGTACTGATTGTGAACGAATTATTTTTTTGCGGTGAATAAAAAATATTTTTCAGAAAAATGGCAGGTTTTGAGGCTGAATTACGTTTAAGTGTTTTTGAAAGAGCCTGCCAGTTTGGGATCATCTCGTTTGGTGATTTTCGCGCCCCAATTAAGAATGATTCTTGTTACAATCTGTAAAGCTCTCAAAAAATCAACCACATACGATTTTTGTTCAAAAAATTGGCCGCCGTTATTGCATCGACATGAACGCCACCCACAAAACTCACGTTGCCGCGAGGCGCGGGTTATCTCGCTCAACGCTGGCCGCGGTTGCGCTTGCGTTGGTACTGGCCGCGCCGCTATTTTTTGTTGCCACGAGTTTTTTTACCACAGACGGCGGCGCGTGGGCCCACCTTCGCGCCACCGTTTTGCCTGAACTCATTCGCAGTAGCCTGCTGCTCGCGGTCGCGGTTGCAATCGGGGTCAGTGTTATCGGCACGCTCACGGCATGGCTCACCGCGCATCATGATTTTCCGGGGCGCGCGGCCTTTGAGTGGCTACTTATTTTGCCGCTCGCCATGCCCGCCTACGTGATGGGTTACGCGTACACCGATGCGCTCCAGTATGCGGGGCCGGTGCAAACAGGGCTGCGCGCCGCGTTTGGCTGGGAATCGCGCGCCGACTATTGGTTTTTTGAGGTGCAGTCGCTAAGCGGAGCGGCCACAATGCTGATGTTTGTGCTCTACCCGTATGTTTTCATGCTGGCGCGCGCGGCGTTTTTGGCGCAATCGGCGAGCTTAATCGAGGCGGGGCGCACGTTTGGCTACGGCGGGGTTGCACTTTTTTTTCGCGTCTCGCTCCCGCTCGCGCGCCCGGCGATTGCGGCAGGCACCGCCTTAGCCCTCATGGAAACCTTAGCCGACTACGGCACGGTGAGCTACTTTGGCGTATCGACTTTCACGACGGGGATTTTTAACGCCTGGTTTTCGATGGGCGACCGGGTGAGTGCGGCGCGCCTTGCGGTGCTGCTCATGACGGCGGTGATTGTGGTGGTCTTGATCGAGCGCTGGGCGCGGCGGCGCGCGCAGTATCAGCAAAGCGGCCAGCGCCACGCGGCGCGCCCCCGCGCACGCTTACACGGCCCCCGCGCGGGCCTTGCCGTGGTGGCGTGTAGCGTGCCGCTGTTGGTGGGCTTCGTGATTCCGCTACTTTTACTTGCAAAACTAGCCCTCACTAATCTGGATATCAACTTCGCCGCCGCAGCGCGCTTTGCGGGCCTCGCGGGCAATAGCTTTGTGCTGGCCGCGTTCACCGCACTCGTTGCGGTGGCGCTAGCACTCGTGCTCGCTTACGCCGCGCGCGCCGCGCGCAGCTCCCTGCCGCAGCTCGTGAACCGCATCGTTGGCCTAGGCTACGCGGTGCCGGGGATGGTGGTGGCAGTCGGCGCGCTTATCCCGATAGCGATCCTCGATCACGCGCTGGCAAATGCGATTCAATCTCTCACCGGCACGCCGACCGGATTACTTCTAACCGGCGGAGTCGGCGTATTGATCTACGCTTACTTGGTGCGATTTTTATCGGTCGCGCTGCAAAGTGTAGAGACCGGTCTTAGCGGCATCACGGTGAGCATGGATGATGCTGCCCGCTCGCTTGGTAGTAGAACCAGCTCGATGCTGGCGCGCGTTCACCTGCCGCTATTACGCACGAGCTTACTCACCGCAGGTTTGCTGGTTTTTGTGGACGTGATGAAAGAGCTACCGGCCACACTGGTGATGCGGCCGTTTAATTTCAACACGCTCGCCGTAGAAGCTTACGTGCTGGCCAAAGACGAGCGCTTAGCCGAGGCCGCCGTGGCCTCGCTCGCGATTGTGTTGGTGGGCTTAGTGCCGGTGATATTGGCGTCTAGGGCGATGACGGGGGCTATGAAGAGCCCACAGACCGCGCCGCCACTGTGCTGAAAGCCCGCGTGGTTATTGGGGTTTCGGGCAATCGCTGATTTAGGTCAGCACCCGCTGATCTTCGATGACTTTGCCATCGTTGGGTAATGCGCCTGCGGTAACGAGGGCGATTTCCGCGCGCAGTTTGGTGATCTCACGCATGCTCTCGCCCACCGCAGCACCCATGCTCGCTGACGATTGTGCCACTTCACACGACAGCGTCATCGCATCATTGCCGTCCACGCGATTGACGACCAAACGTGCGCGCAAAATTTCTGGGTGGCGTTTGATGACATCGGCGATTTGTTTTGGGTGAACAAACATACCGCGTACTTTGGTCGATTGGTCCGCACGGCCCATCCAACCTTTGATACGGGCGTTCGTGCGGCCGCAGGGCGATGCGCCAACCAGCACCGCCGATAAATCGCCGGTGGCAAAGCGAACCAAGGGGTAATCGCGATTAAACGTGGTGACGACAACTTCACCGACTTCGCCATCGGCGACCAGATCGCCCGTACCGGGGCGGACGATTTCGACAATCACGCCTTCGTCAACAATCAAGCCCTCGCGCGCGCGGCTCTCATACGCAATGATGCCGAGATCAGCCGAGCCGTAGGCTTGGTAGGCATCGATGCCACGTGCGGCGAGGCGTGCGCGTACCGGCGGCAAAAACGCTTCGCCTGAGACGAGCGCTTTGGTGATGGATGTAATTGGCACGCTGGATTCGTCGGATTTTTCGAGGAGAAGTTTTAAGAACGACGGGGTCCCCACGTAGGCATTCGGCTGCAATGCGGCAATGGTGGCGAGCTGCAATTCAGTCTGCCCGACCCCAGCGGGAATCACCGCGCAGCCGAGCGCGTGCGCGCCGGTTTCAAACATCGAGCCTGCTGGCGTGAGGTGGTAGGAAAAAGTATTGTGAACAATATCGCCCTCACGAAAACCGGCCGCGTAGAGCGCGCGCGCGGTACGCCAAAAATCAGAGCCGCGCCCTTCTGGGTCGTAGATTGAGCCGGGGGAAACAAATAGGCGCGCTAATTTTTTTGGCGCGACCGCGGTGAGCCCACCAAACGGTGGTGCGGCTTGTTGGTGTGCGGCGAGATCAGATTTGCGTGTCACCGGTAGGCTTGCGAGGGCGGCGCGCGAGGTAATGCTGGCGCAATCGACATCGCGCAAGAGCGCCGCGAAAAAAGGCGCTTGTGATTTTGCGTGAATAAGCTGGCTGACGAGCGCAGCACTTTCGGCGCGCGCGCGCAGAGCCGGTAAACGCGTTTCCAAATCGTCGTAAAAATTTGTCATATTGATTTTGGGTGAGCCTTTGTCAGCGCGCAAATTTACCGAGTACATCCGCCAAACAGCGCGCCCCTATTGGGTTTCAAGCCAACCAGCGCTTGCGCCGACGGTAGTGTTTTACGTCGCGAAATGACTTGCGGCCCGCCTTGGAAATACCTAAATAAAACTCTTTCACGTCTTCGTTTTCGGCGAGATTTTTGGCCTCCCCTTCCATCACCACGCGGCCACTTTCGAGGATGTAGCCAAAATCGGCATAGCGCAGCGCCACCACGGTGTTTTGCTCCGCCAGTAAAAAACTCACGTTCTCTTTTTTGTTGAGATCTTTCACGATCTCAAAAATTTCTTCAACCACTTGCGGTGCCAAGCCCATCGAGGGCTCGTCGAGCAAAATCATTTTAGGCTGCGACATGAGCGCGCGGCCTACCGCCGTCATCTGCTGCTCGCCACCCGATGTGTAGCCCGCTTGCGCGTGACGGCGCGTTTTTAAGCGTGGGAAATAGCTGTACACCTTCTCTAAGCTCGCGTTGATGTCGGCACGGCTCGCCTTCCGTGTGTAGGCCCCCGTGAGCAGATTCTCTTCCACCGTCAAATGCCCAAAGCAGTGGCGGCCTTCCATCACCTGAATCACGCCGCGCTTGACTAAATCAGACGGTGAGAGCGCGTGAATTTTTTCGCCGCGATATTCGACGCTGCCTTTGGTGACTTGGCCGCGCTCGCCTTTTAATAAATTTGAAATCGCGCGCAAGGTCGTGGTCTTGCCCGCGCCATTGCCGCCGAGGATGGCAACAATGCCGCCTTCGGGGACGTGCAGTGACACGCCCTTCAAGACCAAAATGACGTGGTTGTAAATGACCTCGATGCCGTGAACAGCTAATAGGGGCGCGGGGTTTGGGGCGGTTGGGGTGGTTTGCATTTTGTTATCCGGTGATCACAATTCGGAACACTAAACATAGAATGTTATGGCCACGAAGTGTGTTCAGGGCGAAGCACTTCCCCCTTTGAAAAAGGGGGATTGAGGGGGATTTAACGGCGTTTGCGATTCACTAACCATCGAAAATCCTCCTCAATCCTCCTTTTTCAAAGGAGGAAGTGCCCGGCGAAGAGCACACTTCGTGGAGCTTCTATTTCAATTGATCATTAGCTCCACAACCCATCAAGACTTCTCTGTCGCGCAATCGCGCTGCTCTAATTTCTTCTCCACCGCGTATTTCTTCGCCTGCGCTTCCACCATCGGCCGCAGCATTTTGTTATCCGCCTCATACCATTCCGACGTATAGCTCCAAGTCTTGCCATCCCACGTGTGGATACGTGCTTTGCGGGCACCTTCGTGGTCGGTGCAGGACGTTTTCAGCGGCGCCATGAGGCCATCGAAGCCGATGGCTTTAATGCGGTTATTGTCGAGATTCAAATTCTCTGCACCCCAGCGCACTTGCTCGCCCGTCAGCGGTTTTTTGCCGTACTTAGTTTGTGCCGTGCGAACAGACTCCACCAACAACATCGCGCTCAACATGCCACGGTTGTAAAGCACGTTGCCGACTTTGGCTTTGTCACCCGTGCCGGTACCCTTGTCGTAGAGATGCTTCAGCATCGCAGCATGAACGGGGGAATTGCTCTCGTTTGAGTGCGCGAGTGCCAAGCCGTTGTAGCCCTTGGCGGCTGACTCTGCGGGCTCGGTGTCAGGCTCAGCGGCACTCCACCACACGCCGTACATTTGCAGACGTGGATACGAAACGTTAATCGCTTCACGAATCGAAGCCGAATTCATCGAGCCCCAGCCCCAGAGAAAAACGTAGTCAGGTTTTTGCTGGCGCACTTGCAGCCACGTCGCTTTTTGCTCGATGCCGGGGTGCGTCACGGGGAGCTTCACCAATTCAAAGCCGTGCTTTTTGGCGTGGGCTTCCAAGACCGGAATCGGCTCTTTTCCAAATGGCGAATCATGATAAACGAGCGCAATTTTTTTACCCTTGAGTGAACCCTTTTTGGATACGTGCTGGACTAGCATATCGGCCGCACTCCAGTAGGTTCCCATCAGCGGGAAATTCCATTTGAAGACACTACCGTCCGCTGATTCGCTGCGGCCATAGCCGGTGGTGAAAAGCGGGATTTTGTCGGCGGCTACCTTTTCGGTCAGCGCAAACGTGATGCCCGTTGAGAGCGGGTTAAAGCCGGTCGCGCCCGTTGGCCCTTTGGCTTTTAGGCGCTCGTAGCATTCCACGCCGCGATCGGTGGCGTAGCCGGTTTCGCATTCTTCATAGGTGAGCTTTACGCCATTCACGCCGCCATCGCGCTCGTTGATGAGCTTTAAGTAATCGACAAAACCATTCGCCCATGGAATGCCGTTCGGCGCGTAGGCCCCGGTGCGGTACACGAGCACAGGAACGAATTGTTCGTTCGGTGTGGCCTGCGCGAACGCAGCACCCGCGAGTGTTGCGGTTGCAAAAGCCAATACCAGTTTCTGAGATAGGAATTTCATACGACCTCCTGTTCATTGCGGTTGACGATGTGAAACTTTGGGTGCTGATTTGCTAACGTTTGCGTTACGCGGTGCCACAACGGAGTGTGCACTAAGCATGGCACTTCCTCCTTTGAAAAAGGAGGATTGAGGAGGATTTTCGGACGTTGGTGAATCGCAACCTCCGTTAAATCCCTCTCAATCTCCCTTTTTCAAAGGGAGAAGTGCCCTGCTGAATTCACACTTCGATGATGCACTATGCTTCTCACCAAAAAATCTAATGCGGAAACGGCCACATGCGTAATTTTTCCTTGCCCACTGCCCACAAGCGCGCCAAGCCATGCGGCTCGACAATCAAAAAGAAAACAATGAGTGCGCCAAAAATCATTGCCTCCAGATGCGAGACAGTGGATGTTGAAAGCGGGATGCCTAGCCATGCCGGAATCTGGTTCAGCACCACTGGCAGCATCACGATAAACGCCGCGCCTAAAAACGCACCGAGTATTGAGCCTAAGCCTCCGATAATAACCATGAAAAGCAAGGTGAAGGAGCGATTGATATCAAACGCGAGCGGCTCCCACGACCCCAGATGGATAAACGCCCACAGTGCGCCGGCAATACCCACCAAAAACGAGCTCGCCGCAAACGCGGTGAGCTTGGCATAGACCGGGCGGATGCCGATGATCTGGGCGGCTACGTCCATATCACGCGTGGCCATCCACGAGCGGCCGATGCTCGATCGCACGAGGTTTTTCGCGACCACAGCGAAAAACACCACAATACTCAACACAAAAATATATTTAGCCGCAGGGGATTCGATGGGGATGCCGAACATTTGTAGCGCAGGTGCGGTGACGGAGCCCGAGGGCGCATCATTCGTAAACCACGCCACGCGCGAGAAAAGCCAATCGCAAAAAAACTGTGCGGCGAGTGTGGCCACGGCAAGATAAAGCCCCTTGATACGCAAACTCGGGATACCAAAAATCATCCCGCACACGGTGGTAATGCCGCCGGCCAAGATGAGCACAACCAAGATATTGAGCCACTCAATTCGCACCGCTAAGTTGTACGCGGCATACGCACCAATCGCCATGAAAGCCCCGGTGCCGAGCGAGATTTGGCCGCAGTAGCCGACCAATAAATTGAGGCCAATCGCGGCTAAAGCCAGAATCAAAAACGGAATCAGAATGGCTCGAAACAAATACTCGCTCGCCATCATTGGCACCGCAATAAACGCAAAGCCGAGCACAAGCCAAATAAAGACGCGATCCTGCGCGATCGTGAGTAAACCCTGATCGGCTTTGTAGCTGGTTTTGAACTGTCCGTTTTCGCGATAAAACATCTAGACCCGATCAATGTGACGTTCGCCGAAAAGCCCTTCGGGACGGAATAACAAAAACATTAAAGCGAGCGCATAGGCAAACCAATTTTCAATGCCACCGCCGATGATGGGGCCTAAATACACTTCGGCCAGTTTCTCGCCCACACCAATAATGAGCCCGCCCACAATCGCGCCCGGCACCGAGGTAAAACCGCCAAGAATGACTACTGGTATAGCTTTCAAGGCAACGAGGGCCAATGAAAACTGCACGCCGAGCTTCGAGCCCCACATCATCCCCGCGACCAGCGCGACGATGCCCGACACAGCCCACACGATCACCCAAATATGATTCAACGGGATGCCGACCGACTGTGCGGCTTGATGGTCGTCTGCCACTGCGCGTAGCGCGCGACCGACCGATGTTTTCTGAAAAAAGAGTGCTAGAAATAACACCAATCCCCCCGCTACCGCTGCCGCCACCAAGTCTTCGATATTGAGCAAAATGCCGTTTTCAAACACGCTCTCTAAAATAATTTTTGGCTCCTTCGGTAGACCAAGATCGAGCCGATAGACCTCGGAGCCGAAGACAAGCTGCGCGAAGCCTTCAATAAAATAGGTCACGCCAAAGGTGGCGAGAAATAAAATAATCGCTTCCTGATTCACCAGCGGGCGCAGTACAAATTTCTCTATCGCAAACGCCACCGCGACCATCATGGCAGCGGCGAGGATGAAGGCTAAGGGCATCGGCATTTTTTCGGAGAACCTGGCAAACGCGAGTGCCGCCAACAACACCATCGCACCCTGCGCGAAATTAAATACGCCCGACGCTTTGAAGATCAGCACAAAACCTAGAGCCACCAGCGAATACAGCACGCCAGCCATGAGACCGCCGAGGACGACTTCGATAAAGGAGCCCATTAGTGACGCACTCCCAGATAGGCTTCGATCACGGCTGGGTTGGCGCGCACGTCGTCGGGTGCGCCATCGCCGATTTTTTTGCCGTAGTCCAGCACCACGACGCGATCTGAAATATCCATCACCACACCCATGTCGTGTTCAATCAAAACTATCGTCGTGCCAAATTCTTCGTTCACATCGAGCACGAAGCGGCACATGTCTTGTTTTTCTTCCACATTCATGCCGGCCATGGGCTCGTCGAGGAGCAAAATTTTCGGCTCGGCAGCCAGCGCGCGGCCAAGCTCCACGCGCTTTTGCAGGCCGTAGGGCAAGCGGCCCACGGGGGTTTTGCGAATCGCTTGGATTTCTAAGAAGTCGATGATTTCTTCCACCCGCGCGCGGTGCTGCAATTCTTCACGCTCGGTGGCGCCCCAATAAAGGGCTTGCTGAAAGATATTGGTTTTCATCATGAGCGCGCGGCCAGTCATGATGTTGTCGAGGACACTCATGCCTTTGAAAAGCGCGATGTTCTGAAATGTGCGCGCGACACCCGCACGCGCCACCTGATGCGGCTCCATGCGCGAACGTTTTTCGCCTTGAAAAATAATCGAGCCTTGCTGTGGGTGATAGACCCCGTTGATCACATTGAGCATCGAAGACTTGCCCGCACCGTTAGGGCCGATGATGGCGCGGATCTCGTGCGCGCGCACGTCAAAGCTGATGTTGGAGAGCGCTTGCACGCCACCGAAGGCAAGCGAGATGCCCTCTACGGCTAGGATAACGTCGCCGATTTTGCGGGTTTCGCTCATACGATAAAATTCTGGAAAGCCGCGTGGCTATTGGGGTTGCGAGCAATTATGTTATTCATCATGCAGCCACCTTGAGACCTGCGGCGACTTCACCTGCCGTAAATGTTTTCGCGTCGTCAATCACCAGATTCGCGCTGATATTGCCGGTGCGGCCATCTTCAAATTTCACCTGCGCCTCGATCACGACCGCTTTTTCATCGCTGTAAAGTGCTTCCACAATTTTCGCGTATTTCTCGGCGATGTAGCCGCGACGCACCTTGCGGGTACGGGTGAGCTCGCCGTCATCGGCATCTAGCTCTTTATGCAAAATCACGAAGCGTTTGATCTGCGAGGCAATCAGCTTTGGGTCTTCGGCGAGTGCGCGGTTCACTTCTGCGATTTCGCCTGCGATGAGCGCATACACCTCCGGCTTCGCGGCGAGATCGGTGTAGCCGGCGTAGCCCAGATTGCGCCGCTCGGCCCAATCGCCGACAGCGGTGATGTCGATATTAATCATCGCGGTGGCGTGATCCCGTTTGTCGCCGAAGGCCACGGCTTCCTTGATGTGCGGGAAAAACTTGAGTTTATTTTCTAGGTACTTCGGCGCGAATAAGGTGCCGCCAGTCAGCTTGCCCACGTCTTTCGCGCGGTCGATAATTTTGAGGTGTCCATCCGAATCGAAATAGCCCGCATCGCCCGTGTGGAACCAGCCTTGGGCATCTTTGGTCTCGGCGGTCGCTTCGGGATTACGAAAATATTCGCGAAAAAGCCCCGGTGTTTTGACCAGGATTTCGCCCTCACTGCTGATGTTGATTTCAACACCCGGCAATGGCGGGCCGACGGTGTCCGCTTTCACCGCGCCGTTTTTTTGCACACACACAAATACGGTGGTTTCAGTCTGGCCGTAGAGCTGCTTTAGGTTAATGCCGATTGATCGGTAGAACACAAAAAGATCCGGCCCAATCGCCTCTCCCGCTGTGTACGCCACGCGCACCCGTGACATGCCAAGCGCGTTACGCAAAGGCCCGTAGGTGGTGAGGTTGCCGAGCGCATACATGGCGCGATCCCAAGCGCTCACGTCGCCACCATCGAGCAACTTCGCGCCGATGCGTTTGGCGAGATTCATGAAGTAGTGGAACGCGGCGCGCTTCGGCGCGCTGGCGTCTTCCATGCGAATCATGACGGTGGTGAGCAAATTTTCCAGCACGCGCGGCGGGGCGAAATAGTAGGTGGGGCCGATCTCGCGCATGTCGGTCATGACCGTCTCGGCGGACTCGGGGCAGGAGACACAAAAGCCCGCGACGAGTGACTGGGTGTACGAAAATAAATTTTGCCCAATCCATGCCATCGGCAAATAAGCGAGCAGCTCTTCATCGGCCGTTAAACCCTCGAAAGTGCAATAGGCACGCCCTGTTGCGATCATCGCCTCGTGCGTGAGCACCACACCTTTGGGGTGCCCGGTGGTGCCGGAGGTGTAGAAAAGAGCGGCGATGTCAGTAGACTTGCCGGCGTGAATCGCGTCATCCACATAGCTCGGATTTTTCGCGTTAAATTCGCGGCCTAGTTTTTGCAGTGCATCGAAACTAATCAATGCTGGGTCGTCATAGCGGCGCATCCCGCGCGCGTCGTCAAATACGATGTGCTTCAAGGTCGGGCACTGCGCGCGAACCTCTAAAAGTTTATCGACCTGCTCTTGGTCTTCAGCAATCGCAAACGCAATCTCAGCGTTTTGGAAAACAAAGACGAGCTCTTGCGCGACGGCATCTTGATAGAGCGGAGCTGGCACGCCGCCGAGCGCTTGTGTGGCCGTAAGTGCCCAATACAAGCGCGGGCGATTTTCGCCGATCACGGCGAGCGACTCGCCACGCGTGAAGCCCAGCGCGGCAAGTCCACCAGCCAACGCGCGCGTTTGATCGAGACTATCCGCCCATGAAAACGTCTGCCAGATGCCTAGATTTTTCTCGCGCAACGCAGGTGCCGCGGCGCGCGCGGCGGCGTGCGCGAGCATCAAGCGCGGGAAGGTTTCCCCAACGTTTAGCGTTGCAATTTCCGACATGGCTAAGGCTCCTCCTTTGGCTTAATTGCGGATTATTTTTGCCTACCTCGTAGGCCATTTATGACGTTAGTCTAGGCTTAATGCCCGTGTATAGTTGTCAATCGCATGACAACTTTCGTGCTGCATCGCAGCATTCACCTCGCACCTACTTCCATGAAAAATTTCA
>JAYVGG010000324.1:0-5782 GCA_043772475.1 Burkholderiales bacterium | reverse complement strand
TTTAACGCATCTCAAGGCAGTACGCCGACGGTAACACCGGAAGAATTTTCACCCGAACGATAGATGCGCTGCGTGGCTATTTTATAGTCTTCCGCTCGGGCTGTAGGGATAGACACAAACGTTTGCGGATTGCGATCAATCAGCGGAAACCACGCGCTTTGCACCTGCACCATGATGCGATGCCCACGTCGAAACGTGTGGTGAATATCGGGCATGGTGAAATCAATCACTTCAATTTTGCCGGGCGTGAGGGCTTCGGGTTTTTCAAAGCTACGGCGAAATTTAGCCCGCATCGGCTCGCCACGCACTAATTGCTGGTAGCCGGACATGACGTTTTTGTAAGGGGCAACATCGCGGGGAGGCGCGCCAGTGCTAGGGTTTTCCTCGTTTAACTCGGGCGGGTACACGTCAATGAGCTTCACCACAAAGTCCGCATCCGTCCCGGTGCTGGTGATAAAAAGTTTTGGTTTTATTGCGCCGGCGATGCGAACGTCTTCTTCCAGTACCTCGCTGCGATAGGTGAGCACATCGGTGCGGGTGGCCGCGAATCGTTGATCGCCAACCACGTAGTCTTGCGGCACCGCGTTATCAATCGCGCTCGTGAAGGGCACGGGCTTAGCCGGGTCGCTCACGTATTCGTCAAAGCCTACGCCTAGCGGTGGGCTCCACGCAAGCTTGCCGCCGGGGTGGAAATAAAGCGTTTTGGTGGCGGTATTCGCAGGCGGCCACGTCGGGTATTGCCGCCACACATTGGTGCCGGTTTCAAACACCATCGCTTCGGCGAGCTTGGGGGCATCGGGTTTTTCTTTGCTGTCTTTTAAAAATTTCTCAAAGAACGGCAGCAGGATTTGCTTGCGGAAGTAGTCGCCCGTGTTGGCAGCGAAATCAATGTGGCCGATCTTGCGACCATCCATGCGCTGCCAGCTGCCGTGCGTCCACGGGCCCATGACGAGCGCATTAAAAATCCCCGCGTTGTTTTGCTTGATCGCGCGGTAGGTGGTGAGCGGGCCTTGCGGGTCTTCGGCGTCGTACCAGCCGCCAACGGTGAGCACGGCGGCTTTGATGTTTTTGAGATGTGCGGCGATATTGCGCGACTTCCAGTATTCGTCGTAGGTGTCGTGCGCGATTTGCTCGGGCAGAAGTGATTTTGGGTCTTTGCTAACAGTGGCAACGATGTTTGCCATGGTGCCGAGATTCAAAAAATATTCGTAGCCGTCGCGGGTGCCGTACTCAAATCGATCCCAACGTTTAGGTTTTTCAGTCGGGTTGTCTTGCTGCTTGAACGAAGTATAAAAACCGTAGTTGGCGGCGAGCATGAAAGCCCCGTTGTGATAACTATCGTCCCCCATGTAGAGATCAGTCACCGGCGCTTGCGGGGACGCGGCCTTGATGGCGGGGTGCGAATCAATAATGCTCGCGGAAACAAAAAAGCCCGGGTACGAATTCCCCCAGATGCCGACGCGGCCATTGTTGTTTGGCACGTTTTTAAGTAACCACTCCACGCTGTCGTACATGTCGGTACTTTCATCGACATCGCGCGGGCTCTTGACGGGCTTATGCGGTGTCATCTCGATAAATTTGCCCTCCGACATATAGCGGCCACGCACATCCTGCACGACAAAAATGTACCCGGCCTTGCCAAACTCCGACGCTGGGCCTAAGCGACGCGGCGTTTCATCTACACCGTAGGGCCCCGCGCTATACGGCGTGCGTTCCATTAAAAACGGATAGGGTTTGGTTTGATCCTTGGGCACATACACACTCGTGAACAAGCGCACACCATCACGCATGGGGATGCGATATTCGTACTTGGTGTAATGCTCGCGAATGCTGAAGACGGGCTCTGGTGGCGGGGTTTGGGCGATTGCGGTAGTGGCGGCGAACAGGAGCGTGATGAGAAGATAGCGCATGATGGGTGTTCACTTTTTCTAAAGCGTGGGAGAGTTACAACCAATTCTCAACGGTTAACTTGGCTACGCGTCTAAATTCCTTTTCATTGTTCGTCACCAGAACAAGCTTTCGACTCAGCGCAGACGCAGCAATCAGCATATCGAGGGGACCAATCGTTTTGCCTTGCTTTTCAAGTGACGCACGAATGTCGCCATAAGCCATTGCCGCCGCAGTGTCGTATTCCACCACGTTGAGCGGTAACAAAAAAGCCTGCAAGGCGGCGCTGTTTTTTGCTGACGCACTTTTTGCGACACCGTAGGCAAGTTCGGACGCAGTGATGCTGGAAATGCCGATGTCCTCGAGCGCGTGGCGCTTGAATTGCGTGAGCACTTTCGTGGGACGTTCGTTGATGAGATAGATACAGGTATCGGTGTCGAGCAGATACTTCATTTCAAAAGCTTCGCGCGCGCTTGCTGCACCTTTGGCTGCTCGCGCGTAAGCGTGAAGCCCGGCTCGAACTCAGCAAGACCCGAGAAAAACGAATCCCACGAGCGCGCCTGCGGCAACAGCACCACGGCATCCCCGACACGCTTAATCAATACCTCTGCGCCCTCGAAGCGGAATTCCTTCGGCAACCGAACCGCTTGGCTGCGGCCGTTTTGAAAGAGTTTTGCGGTGTTCATGGTGGCGCGTTCCCTGATAACGATAGTTACCAATAGTATATATCATCACTTTAGGCTGATACCCCACTACTTTTGGTAACTCAGGGAGCAGCGAATCAACTTACGTTTTCATTCCGGCCTCACAAAAGGACTTAACCAGAGGCTCCACTAACCAGTTTGACAACTTAGTATAACGCTTCAATTATTAAGTTATACTAACTTCGTGCTTACTCTAGTACAACGTTACGCACCATGCCCGCCAACTCGATTGCCGCGTTTTCCGAACTATCTTCTCTCGCGCAGACGGCCTACGCCCAAGTGCTTGAATCGGCCTTGGCTGTTGAGCATAGCCGCACCGTCGCGGATTTGCCGGGCTCATTCTCGATGAAGTCTGTCAAGGGGAGGCAATACTGGTATTACCAATACACCGAGCCTTCCGGGCAGCTTCGCCAGCTCTACGTTGGCCCAGACAGTGAGCCTGTCCGCCGACTGATTGCGCGCAAATCTACCCAACCCGTGACGGATTCATTGCGGCCGATGGCTCGCTCGGCTCTTGCATTGGGCGCTGCGGGGTTATTGACACGGCACTATCAGGTCATCCGACGCCTCGCCGACTATGGGTTTTTTCACGCGGGCGGCGTGCTCATCGGCACGCACGCATTTCTGGCTTACGGGAACATGCTCGGCGTGAGCTGGGGATCGGCTGCGCGGACGCAAGACATTGATTTCGCGCATCCCGGAAAGAGCGTGTCGCTGTTGCTTGCCCCGGATTTCGACGTGCATGTGCATGAGGTCGTCGATTCGCTAGACATGGGTTTATTGCCCGTTGCGAGTCTCGCATCGGCGCAAGGTGCCTCATACCTGAATCCGCGCGAGCCTGATTTTCGGCTTGATTTCCTAACGGTAAGGCATCGCGGCGGTGATACGCCCTACGAACACCCGCAACTACACATCACCTTGCAGCCGCTCAAATTCATGGAGTTTTCGCTGGAGAACGTCCAGCAGGCTGCGTTGATTTCGACCGCAGGGGTCGTGATCGCCAATGTGCCCCACCCGGCACGCTTTGCGTTGCATAAACTTATCGTCTATGGCGAACGCGCAGGCAGCTTCGCCGCCAAGGCGAATAAAGATCTCGCACAAGCAGCCTGCCTACTCGCCGCGCTCAAACAGCACCGCGCATGGGAAGTCGAAGAAGCTTGGGCTGATCTTGTGGGACGTGGAAAGGGCTGGGTTGATCGGGCGCGCTATGGGCTGGACGCGTTGGAGCGATTTGCGCCGGAGCTGGAGGTGGCGGCTTGGCTGGGTGTGAGGCGTCGTGATAAGCGGAAATCTTCGCCGGCGCTGTAGATAAGCCCTAAGGCTGCGAGTCGGACGGCTCGCTGTTATGCGTGCGCTGGCTTCTTAACATTTCTAAACTTGATTTCAACCGTCTTGCCGACTGCACGCGCGGCTTTCATGAGGGTATCGAGTTGAACCGACGTATTGTCCGGGTCGAGTACGCGGTCTAGTTGGGAGCGGCTGGTGGCCATGAGTGCCGCCATTTTTACCTTAGAGAGATTGGCGGCCTGCATACTTTCCTCGATCTGCTCGGACAAGACACGCTTAAGCGCCTTGGCCTGCACGGCCTCAAACATGCCTTCGTCTTTAAGAAAGTCATCGAAATTTGAACCGAGATGTGGATTACGTTTTGCCATGTCGATACTCCTTGAAACGTTTTTCGGCAAGCGCGATTTCGCTGGCCGGGGTTTGCTGCGTCTTCTTGATGAAGCCATGTAGTAGCAAGATTGTGCCCTCGTCCACGGCAAATAGTGTGCGCGCAATTCTGTTGCCGAGAGAGGTTCTGATTTCCCAGATCGCACCATGTAGGTGATCGACACGCGGTTTACCAATCGGCCATTTGTATTGGACGTAGGCAATGTCTTCACCGATCAAGCGGCGATCTTGCTTCGGTAACGCTTTCAACCACGCACGCACTGGCTCATTGCCGCTCCCTGTTGCATAAAACGCCGCGTGTAGTTTGGGGGCGTTTGCCATAACGGAATTGTACCTTATGCGGTACAGCTTGTAATCGGTGTGTGATGACGGAATAGGCTATTTCGCCATTTCCGCCATTTGCGGCAAAACTCTGCTCACCCAATGGAGCTCAGCGATTGGCGAATCATCCGTCGGCTGATCGGTGGCGGCGAGACCTCAAACCTTTGCGTTCGGCACGTTCACGGTGTCGCGCTTGCGTTGCACTGGCCTAATCGCGCCACGATCACCGTGGCCTGCTCTACTCAGGGAAATGCGAGCCTGGCCCCTTAGATTGCATGTGTCCACCGGTAGACCCCATGCGCTTGCAGCTTGCTTGGTGCGCAGCATTCAAAGCGCCTGCCGCGCGTACTGCATGTCCGTGCCACTCTTGCCTCTGCAGAAGCGGCTCCATTCCACGATTTTCAAGTCCTTTGCTATCGCTTTGCTTTCAGTGACCACCGCGTTAAAGCTATTTGTTCCGCGATAGGTGGCGCATAAGGTACTGTCATTCATCAATACGGCATCCACGAGCTCAAACGAATTTGGGTTTTTCGTAGTTGCCTTGAGTGCCCGAAGCCGACGCACTACAGACTGGAATTCAGCCTCGCGCTTCGCATTCTGAGCCTCCCACTTCGCCTTCTCTGCTTCCTCGCGCGCACGTTGTTGAGGCGTCGTAGACACCTCAATCCGTTGCTTTTCAGCCAAAGCTTGAGATTTTCTTTCTTCTTGACCGCTTGTGCACCGAGCCATTGCGATCACGAGCACTGCTCCGAGCCCGAGCTTCACGTACAGCCCTAACTTCGACTCCGGCGCTGGTTTCGCGACACCGCAATGCGGGCAAGTCTTTGCTTGGTCGCTCACATCCTTGCCGCACTCGCGGCACTTGACCATCCCCATCTATCTCTCCATTTGTGGTGTCGCGTTCCGTTCAAATTATTCTTCGCAAACTCTCGGCCAACACATCTGCGGGCTAACTTTCAATTTAAGGGTTCAGCGTGATTTTTTTCACGAGCCTAAAAACAAATCACGCTGACTCCTCAAATTGTTACACATCAACCAACATTTTCAAAAATCTAGGGTGAACGTTGTTTTCATCCTCCGTAAATGGAATCAAAAATGGGAATCAGGTTAGTGCAACATCCTTTCTGTAAATTCTCGCAAGCTACGACATAGCGCGCGTTGCAGAGGGCGGGCAAGGGCTGCGGAGCGAAGCGCAG
>JAYVGG010000323.1:0-3772 GCA_043772475.1 Burkholderiales bacterium | reverse complement strand
GCCAATGAGAAATTAAATTTGCCTCCGGCGGCAGCCAAGATCGCAATGCGATAGATATCCTTGGCATCTTTCTGCCCCTTTGCACTTTGCCGCCGGTCTCGATACGCTTCAAGTTTGAGTGCGAGCAAATGCTCCAAGCTAGCCACGCGAAACGTCCCGTAGGCGGTGGCATAGGCGCTAATGGCATCGTAGGGGACGATTAAGCCGGACTGCCGCTCCGTATAGATATCGAACTCAAAGCCATAGCGCATCATCTGGTGTTTATTAAGACGGCGATTGGGAACAACCTCTTCGGCATCGCGCAAATCGCCCATGTCGGCTAATGAGATGTAAAAATCTGCGTCATGCGTCGTCTCGGCATATTGAGCTGCGGCGGGGTTGTTGATTGCATGCAGGTACACGGCAATGCCACCAATGAACACAATGCCGTGCGGATACTCTTGGCTCACTTCTGTGCAAGCTGTAAGCAACTTTTCAAAATCCAAGCTCATCGCGAATTCCAAATTATTGTGACGCATAGCAGTTTCCGTTATAGTAACGAATATGTCAATTCCTCTTTTTCTACCGTTGCCGCAGTACCAACCGCTGCCCCATGTTGCCGGAGCGATCTCGGTGCGCGCGTTGTGCGGCCTAGCGGGTGTTGAATGCAAGGCAACGGGTGCGTGGACCGAGCGTCACGTAAAAATTATTACGGCGGATGGGGCAGTGCCCGCTTTGGTTGCGGCACCCGGCGACTGGGGCTTGGTGAAAATTACGTTACCGACAGATGAGCGCGTGCGTGTTGCGCGCTACGCGTTAGCGATCATGGCCTACGCATTGCACGACCCCGTCTGCCGACAAAGCATCGCTCATGCCGAATGGGCAGCGATCGCTGCCCCTCGTGGGCGACCAAGGCTACCGAAAGCCGCGAGCAATGCAGAGCGACAACAACGCTTCCGCAAACGGTTAGAGACTACGTGAGTAGCGAGCAAAACTCGTTTCGCGAGAGCCCTCACTTCCTTTTCGTCCACGGCATGGGCCGCACGCCACTTTCTGGCTGGCCGATGTTGTGGCGATTGAAGCGCTCGGGCTTCACCACGCGCACGTTTGCGTACATGACGAGCATGGAAAACTTTGCCCGCATCAAGGCGCGGCTGGTCGCACGGATAACCGCACTCGCGGCCAAGGGCGACTATCTGTTGGTTGGTCATTCCCTCGGCGGCGTATTGCTGCGCGATGCGATCAACGCGCTCCCGCAGGGCACACGTCTGCCGCGTCGTCTGTACCTGCTCGGCTCACCGATTACGCCCGCCCGGCTTGCGATCAAGCTCGCGAATAATTTCATCTATCGCATGACCACCGGCGACTGCGGCCAGATGCTGGGCTCAACAACACGCATGGCTGAAATCGGTTCGGTGACGATTCCCACCGTCAGCATTCTCGGCACACGTGGCTTCTCGCACACGCAGGGGCCGTTCCGTGATGAGGCCAACGATGGCGTGGTCGCGGTGAGCGAGGCAGCAGCAAACTGGATCGCCGATGAGGTACACATCCCCTGCGTACACACGTGGCTGCCCGGGAGCCGACGCGTTGCGGAGCTGATTCTTGCGCGTGAGCAACCAGCGAAAACACCGTCCGCGAAGTAATGCAAAACAGAGCTTAATGACCCCGGAAGGCGCGTGGTTATTAGGGTTTCGCCACGTTTGCCTGTACTTAGCTCTTCGTCACCGCCCTCGCATTGTCCTGCGGCTGACGGTCAATGAGCTTGTTGTAAGGGTCAATCCCGGCCTTGGTTGGCTTGCGATCAACCACCACGGTGATTTCGTTTTCTTCCTTTTCTATTTTGCGTTTTTCAAGAAAGATGGGCAGGTTCTTTTCGTCGAGCACGCCGATATCGATCCAGTCCGCCAGCGCTACATCTTCTTCCTTACCGAGTTCGCCCGCCTTGCGTTTTTTAGCCGTAATCTTCATCGTGACGGAGAATTTGCCGTCGGGCATTTCCTTGTACGTCGCATCGGTAGTGCGGTTGTCATAGACGATGATGTTTTCAAACATATCGTCGATCATGCTTTGCAGATGCGGCGGCGTAACGGCGCGGATGTGTTTCAGGAACAGCGTTGCACTTGGGTAGGGTGTCCCTTTGTAGGCACCCTCTGCAATCAGTGCCTTCAAGGCTTGGTTTACCTTGTCTTCGCCGATGTAGTCCTGCAAGGCATACATCACCACACTGCCTTTGTTGTAATGGATGTACGGTTGATTCTCTACCAGCGCCAGCGGCACTTCTTTCTTCCGCTCGATGGCACGCCCGAGTAAGTACCGATCCATCGAGTAGGCAAGAAACTTCTGCATTTTTGCTTCGCCATATTTTTGCTTCATCACCATCATGGCCGAGTACTCTGAAAGTGTTTCCGAGAGCAGCGTGCTGCCTTGCACTTCGCCGCCTATGATCTGGTGTCCCCACCATTGGTGCGCGGCTTCGTGTGCCGTGACGTAGTAGGGGTAGTCGATGTCCTTCTCATCGTCCTCGCGCACACGCGCGATGAAGCCGATCCCCTCGGAGTAGGGGATCGTGTTTGGGAACGCCTGCGCGAAGCTCGCGTAGCGCGGGAACTCGATGATGCGGAATTGCTTGTGTTGATACGGGCCAAAGGCATTCGTGAAATATTCGAGCGAGGCCTTGGTGCCCGCGATCATGCGCTCCAAGTTGTACTCGTGGCCGGGGTGGTAATAGATCTCGATGGGCACATCGCGCCACTGGTCTTTTTTCACCGCGTAGCGCGCCGATTGAAAGGCGAAAAAATTCAGGATCGGCACATCCATCTTGTAGCTGAAGTAGCGGCGGCCGTTTTCTTTCCATTCCTTCTGCAAGTAGCCCGGTGCGATCGCGATCTGATCTTCCTCCGTGCCGACGACCGCCTCAAAATCCATCCAGTCAGCGTCGTTGGAGAAGTAGTTCCGCTGTAGCCCTTGCGGGTCATCGCGCGCGGGCATCCGCTCTTTTGGTTTGAGGCCGTGCTTTTTACGATCTTGATCCCGCGCGACTTCCGCCCCCGACTGATAACCAATCACCGGCAAGATACTGCGGCCATTGAGGAACGAGCCGTTGTACACCACCGAGGTATTGGAGCCCGCGTTGGTGAAACCCTGCGTGACCATTTCAAGATCGAAACGGAGCGTGGCCTCTGCGCCAGGTGCCATCGGTGTGGCGAGCTGATAACGCCGCACATTCAGCCGTTCATTGTTTTCCGCAAGCCTAGCGGGCGGATCGAGTTCGATCTGGTGAAACTTCAACTTACGCTGTGCAAAGCTTAGCCAGATCTCGCTAATCGGTTCCGCATTGTTGTTTTTAAGGCGGTAGCTGCCGATCATACGTACCCCCTGCTCGCGCGGATACAGCTCTGCCTTGACCTTGACGGCGGTAATGCGCGGCTGGGGTAGGCGCTCTGTCGCCTTGTATTTTTTCTCGTACTCGACAAGGCGCAGTTCGCCATCGTGCTTGGTTTCGTAGCGGTTCAACACATTGGTGTTGTAGTAAATGAAGCTGCCGACACCCGCGAACAGCAGGAGAGCTAGCGCACCCACGCCAATGACACCCCCGCGTAGCCGAGCGCGCGCTACGCGCAGGCGCTCCCGCCAGTGCTCGGCCGCGCCACGCGTCCACAGCAGATAGGCCACGATCATCAGCAATATCGCTGCAGCACCCCAATACGCCTGAAACGAAAACATGCGCGGCAGAAAGTGCCCAAAGCCATTCATGTCGGAGTAGGTTCCGCCGGGAATAACGCCAAATTTG
>JAYVGG010000322.1:0-4216 GCA_043772475.1 Burkholderiales bacterium | reverse complement strand
GCGACGCTCCTCAGTCAGGGACGGCATCGGCACACGAATCGTGTCACCCGACGTTGAGGGGTTCAGCCCAAGATCCGCGTCACGTATGGCTTTTTCGATCGTGTGGGCGAGTTTTTTCTCCCACGGCTGAACCATGATCGTGCGCGCATCCGCGAGCGTCACGTTGGCCACTTGCGAGAGCGGCACCATGGCCCCGTAGTAATCAACCTGCACTTGATCGAGAATGCCCGCATGGGCACGCCCGGTGCGGATCTTGGCGAGATTGGTCTTGAGCGAATCAACGCTCTTATCCATTTTTGTTTCAGATTGTTTTTTTAGGTCGGGGACGTTCATACTTTTCTCCAAATTTTTAAGCGTGAACGAGTGTGCCTTCGTCTTCACCCATCACGACCCGCTTCAACGCACCCTGCTTAAAAATCGAGAATACATTGATCGGTAGTTTTTGATCGCGACACAGTGCCAGTGCTGTCGCATCCATGACTTTCAAATTTTTGATAATCGCTTCATCAAACGAAAGTGAATGATAGCGCGTTGCGGTCTTATCGAGTTTTGGGTCGGCGGTGTAGACACCATCAACCTTGGTCGCCTTCAAGACAATCTCAGCTTCCATCTCGCGGCCGCGCAGCGCCGCTGCGGTATCGGTGGTAAAAAAAGGATTGCCGGTGCCCGCAGCAAAGACAACGACTTTGCTTTCTTCGAGATAGCGCATGGTCTTGCCGCGAATGTAGGGCTCGACGACCGGCTCGATATTGATTGCCGACTGTACGCGTGGCACCAAGCCAGCTTTCGCCAGTGCATCTTGCAGCGCGAGTGCGTTGATGACGGTGGCCAGCATACCCATGTAGTCAGCGGTGGCGCGGTCCATGCCGGCCGCACTCGTCGATACACCGCGAAAGATATTGCCGCCGCCGATGACGATACCAATCGCGACACCCATGTTGGCGACATCTTTAATCTCGTTACAGATGCGCTCAATCGTGGGGCGGTTAATGCCGAAAGCATCGTCGCCCATGAGGGCTTCGCCGGAGAGTTTTAGCAGGATGCGTTTATATTTTGGTGCTGGTGCTGCGACGGTGCTGGATGTCATATGTTCTCCTCAGGATCGCTGATGAAACCGCAATCAACCGCATGATGGCAGTTAATTGTGGCGGGAACATGGCGCAACCTAGGTTGCGCCATGACAACGCATTACAGGTTGATTTTTATTTCTTTGCCGCAGCAGCAGCCGCCGCTGTTTCAGCGACTTCGGCTGCAAAATCCGTTACTTTTTTCTCAATGCCCTCACCCACCAAATAAAGGTGGAAGCCATTGATTGACGCACCGCGCGATTTCATGAGCTGCTCAATCGTTTGCTTGTCGTCTTTCACAAACGGCTGGCTCAAGAGAGAAACTTCTTTCAAAAATTTCGCAACCGAACCTTCAACCATCTTCGCCACGATATCAGCCGGCTTGCCAGATTCAGCCGCCTTACCTTCAGCCACGGCGCGTTCCTTGGCGATATCTTCAGCGGGCACGCCTGAGGCATTCAATGATTTTGGTTTCGACGCGGCAATGTGCATCGCCACGTCTTTAGCGAGCGTCGCGTCGCCACCGGTAATGTCGACTAACGTAACCACCTTAGCGCCACCGTGGATGTAGCTCGTCAGCAAGCCCACCGCTGGCACGCGTGCGAAGCGGCGAATAGAGACGTTTTCACCGATCTTGCCGACCAGCGCTTTGCGCGTGTCTTCAACACTGACACCGTTAATGCTCATGGCGGAAAGGGCGGCCACGTCGGCTGGGCTGTTGGCCGCCACGAGCTCGGCGAGCTTAGCCGATAGCGCTAAAAACTCATCGTTCTTCGCCACAAAATCGGTTTCGCAATTCACTTCCACAATCGCGCCAAGCTTTTGGTCAGCCGAGATGTGAATCGCCACCACACCCTCAGCCGCCACGCGGGACGCGGCTTTGCTCGCTTTATTGCCAAGCTTTACGCGCAAAATTTCTTCGGCTTTATCCATGTCGCCCGCCGCCTCGGTGAGCGCACGTTTGCATTCCATCATGGGCGCGTCGGTTTTCTCGCGCAGTTCTTTAACCATTGCTGCTGTGATATCTGCCATGTTCGTTCCTTACTGGTGTGTGTCCCCGCGAGCGCGAGAACTAAAAATGACGTTGAGACGCTACGTTAAAAAAAAGGGGCCGGAGCCCCTTTTTCGGCTGGCGCTAACTTACTTCGCCGCTTCTTCGGTGACTTCAACCAATTCTTCACTGGCTTTCACCAATTCTTGAATCACTTGGCTCTTACCTTCGAGCACGGCATCCGCTACCCCACGTGCGTAGAGGCGAATCGCGCGGGTGGAGTCGTCGTTACCGGGGATCACGTAATCTACGCCGTCAAGCGAGTTATTGGTGTCCACCACGCCAATGATTGGGATGCCCAATTTCTTGGCCTCAGTGACGGCGATTTTGTGGAAGCCTACGTCGATGACAAAAATCGCATCGGGAACGCCGCCCATTTCTTTAATCCCACCCATGGCGCGCTGGAGCTTTTCCAATTCGCGGGTGTAGGTGAGCGCTTCTTTTTTGCTCATTTTTTCGAGCGAGCCGTCTTCTTTCATGAGCTCAAGCTCTTTCAAACGCTTGATCGAAACTTTGACTGTTTTGTAGTTGGTCAACATGCCACCGAGCCAACGGCAATCGACGTAGGGCATCCCGGCGCGCTGCGCTTCTTCCATGACGATTTCACGGGCTTGGCGCTTGGTGCCAACAAACAAAATGGTGCCTTTGTTGGTAGCCAACTGACGTACAAACTTGAGCGCGTCCTGGTACATCGGGAGCGATTTTTCAAGATTGATAATGTGGATTTTGTTACGGGCACCGAAGATAAACGGGGCCATTTTTGGGTTCCAGAAGCGGGTTTGATGACCGAAATGGACACCGGCTTCCAGCATTTCGCGCATGGTTACAGACATGAATACTCCAAGGGTTAAGGTTAGCCTCCCCTCGCGGTGCTTGTCTGGCTAAACACGGCCAGAAAGACCTTAACGGTGCGAGGGTGTGGATTGACTTCAATTCTTGATCGGGAAATTCCAACCAAGCCTATGATTATACGCCGAAAAAGGCTTGAAAATCAAACACCTTATGGGCTTTTGCGTGACGTGGGTGCATTCGGACTACGCCACTTTCGGCTGGCCTCGGCTAACGCGCTACACTCGATACTTGACCCTTTCATCACGCTAACAATGATTACTTATCCTCATATCACCCCGCCCGCCGCTGGCGAGTCTATTCTGGTTGCGCCCGGCATTTGGTGGATTCGGATGCCGCTGCCGTTTAAGCTCGATCACATCAATCTCTGGCTGCTCGCAGACCACGATGAAGCGGGCGAGTGTTTCACCATTGTCGACACCGGCTACGGGGTTCCGGCCACGCACACAATCTGGGAACAGCATCTCGCCACAACAATGCAAGGTAAGCGAGTCAAGCGCATCATCGTCACCCATTACCACCCCGACCATGTCGGATGCGCGTCGTGGCTGCATGAAAAAACCGGTGCGCCAGTATGGATGACGGCGGCCGAGTATTTATCGGCTCACGCGGCGGCGGGCGACTTTGCCGGCTTTGATCGCGAGAGCACCACCCGTTTATTTGTCGCACACGGGCTCGCCACGATCAGGCCTAATTTTGCCGCGCCACAAAAGGCCCGCACCGAAGCGTTCAAGCGCGGCGTGCCGACGGTGCCGACTCACTACGTCCGCATGATGGACAGCGAAGGGATTCAAATCGGCGGGCGTGACTGGAAAATCGCCACTGTGTTCGGCCACGCACCCGAGCACGCGGTGCTCATGTGTGAGCAGGACAAGATTTTGATCTCTGGCGACCAGGTGCTACCGCGCATCACCACCAACGTGAGCGTATGGGGCAATCAGCCGCTGGGGAACCCATTAAAGCTATTTTTAGACAGCATGGCGAGCTTTAGCCACTTGGCCCAGGATACGCTGGTCCTGCCGTCGCACGACCGGGTGTTTGTGGGCCTACACACGCGCTTAGACGAGCTACGCGCGCATCACGCATTGCGCTTGGATGAGCTCGCTACGACCCTTGCCACGCCGCAGTGCGCGGCGCAGATATTGCCGGTGCTATTTCGGCGTGAGCTTGATGACCATCAGTTGGTGTTTGCGATGGGCGAAGCAATCGCCCATTTACATTTTTTGTGGTACGCGGGGCGGGTTACGCG
>JAYVGG010000321.1:0-8192 GCA_043772475.1 Burkholderiales bacterium | reverse complement strand
AAGGCCAAGAGCGACGCGCGCGCCGGCCAGTCCCCACTACGTTGGTATATCGCGCGAAGAAGAACGTGGTGGTGCGTAGCAAACCCAGCCTCCCTGCGGGGCCAGGCGCAGGCCGACATTGCCGAATCGCGCTGATTCGCCCCACATCCCGCCAAGACTACATCAACAATTCCGCACTACGTTTCACATGTCTAATTGCGTCTTCCGGCCGACCGATTTCTTCCATCAGGCGCGCGAGGGTCATGTGGGCATCCGCACTCGGTGCCAGCGCTAAGCTTGCTTCTAAATAGCTCTGCGCCTTGCCCCAGAGCGACTCGCGCATACAGAGTTTGCCGAGTGCGGCCAGCATTACCGCATCGCGAGGGTGTGCGCGTAGCCAGCCTTCGGCTTGCTCGATTTGCTGCGGGGTGTTATCGGTCTTGCAATCGGCGTAGAGGGCTGCGAGCGCGCTATCCCAGCCGTCTTCGCCACGCGCATCTAGCGTTTGCTCGATGATTTTTGCCGCCTCGTTTTCACA
The DNA here is from genome assembly GCA_043772475.1 of Burkholderiales bacterium. Classification (GTDB taxonomy): domain Bacteria; phylum Pseudomonadota; class Gammaproteobacteria; order Burkholderiales; family Usitatibacteraceae; genus UKL13-2. Next base: position 7,675 of record JAYVGG010000321.1, on the reverse strand, counting down.
GCCCGCTTCGATAAACCGTGCCGCCGCCACCGCTGTCATGGCTGCGTCTTTGCGTGAGTCTGCGGGCAGCGCTTGCCAGGTAGCACGCAGCACGTCCCCATCGGCGGGGCGGGACTTCAGCATTTTCTTTTCCGCGTGTAGGCGCATTTGTTGCGCGACCCCTTCCGGTAACAGGCCCGATTTTGTCAGGGGCGTAAGGGAAGCCAGTACATCGTCCCACGCGTTCTCTGCCATTTCGGCTTCGACTTTCATTTTCAGTACGCCGGGATTTTTGGGTGCGCTGATCGAAAGCTCTTTGAGTAGCGTGAGGGCATCTTTGGCGCGGCCTTCGGCAAGCAGCATGTAGGCGCGAGACGCGTCGCGCATTTCGTTACCGCGCACGCCGCGAATTCGATCTAGGTAGGGCACGGCGGCGTCCGAATGCCCGCTCTCGTGCGCGGCCCAGGCGGCCACCGCAGCGGCGAGATCGTGCGTGCCGACGTGGACTGTTTCAGCGCTCATAGCAAGCCTCGCTTGCTCCTCAGCCATGCGAAATTGCCCGGCGAAAAGTGAACGCATGGCCGCATAGAGCTGATCGCGTGATTTATTGGACAGCCGCTCGCGCTTACGTGCCCGCAGCCTGCGCGGAAAATGCATTGCTGCGCGCACAAAACCAATGAGCAAATAAAAACCAATAAAGCTAAGCAGTATCAGTAACCCAAGCAGCATCGCCGATAGCTCCACCCGCCACGGCGGCAGCACCAGCACCACGTAGCCGGTGCCATAGTGGCCAGCGATGGCGATTGCCACCGCAACCACGCCCATGAGTAACAGCCCAAGGGTAAAGCGGATCGGGCGTGAGGTCATACAACACTCACCGAGAAACCCGCTCGCGCGCAACACGGGCCGCGCGAATTGCGCCTAGGCTTACCGTGATGTCGGGGGTTGTAATCGAGACGGGGCCATCGGCAAATTGCTTGAGTTGGGCAATCGCGTTCGCGTTTACTTTGGCTTTGGTATCAAAATATTTGACCAGCATATCGCGCGCAAGGCGCAGGTCTTCTTTGAAATTGACATCGTCGCGCGCGATGAGTGCGGTGCGTGCTGAGAGTAATCTGAGCTTCAAATTTTCACGCAGAAAATAGCTCTGCTGCGGGGTTAGGAGTGCCGCATCGTTATTGTCGAGGCGACGAATCCTGACCAAATCTTGCATGTCGCGCCAAAAATCAGCGGCCACGCGGCCGGTGGTGCTGCTCTCACTTACGGCATTGGCTTTCGATTTTTCGGGCGCACCCAATGTATCGGGGATCGACAGCGGCAAGGTGGAGGTTAAGGTCATTAAATTATCGAGCTTCAAGCTCATGCCCTGCACGTCAACCTGCGGCAGCGCCTTTAAGCGCTCCATGTCTTGCGTAATCGCGCGGCGCAGTTGCACCACTTGCAGTTTATCGGCGCGCGATAGGCGCTGATCGGCCGTTTGCAACGCGATGAGTGCGCCGCGCACGTTACCGGCGAGGGTTAATTCACGGCTCGCGATATTAAGCGTTTGCTCGACTTCAGCGAGTAGCCAGTCGTCGGGTGCGCGTGCGAGCTCACGGTACATTTCTTCGAGTGCCACCCGCTGCCCTTGAAAATCGGCGAGCTTGGCTTCGAGTAGTGAAATCCGGCTTTGCGAATCTCGTAAGTCTTTTTGCGTTTGCTCGGCTAAGGTAGTCGCCGCCTTTTGCGCGCCCGCTGATTCGGCTAATTTTTCAGCTAAGGCCTGGCGCAGCTCCGCATTGGTTTCGCGTGAGCTTAAAAAAATCGCAATCGCCGCACCGAGCACGGCAAGCACGATCACGAGTGCGAGCACGCTCCCACCCCACCACGTGGGTGCGGGTGCCGGCGTTGGCGTTTCAGCTAGTTGGGCTTCGCTCGACATAATTAAGATTGCGTAATGAAATGCTGCATGATTTTTTCCAACGGTTCAATTGCGGCTGTTAGCGGAATGGGCACCACAGCAATGTGCCGCACCCCATGTGCTTGCGCGGCGGCGGCCACGCGCGCATGAGGCACTAAGAATAACGCGCTTTGCCAGCCGATTACTTGACCTAAGTTTGCCACCAAGCTATCAAGCGTTTCTACACTCAATGCAAAAAAAACCACGGGTACCGGCTCGGCCAGTTTTGTGACCAGCGTATGAATATCAACGGGCGGCAACATAACCTTCGCACGCACGTAGCAAATAAGTTCATCCACGTGCGCGCCGCGTTGCTGCAAGGTTTCTTGCAGAGTGTGGCGACCTCCGCCTACGCTATCGCCTTTGATAATCAGGATCTGGTGGCCGGCGATGTCTTGGAGAGTCGCGAGCGCCAGCATGGCCTCACTATCGGCGCCAGCTTCGGCTGTTTGCACATGGGCTACGCCAGCATCGACCAACGCTGCCGCTGTGGTGGGGCCAATCGCGTAGATTAATTGCGTCGGCGTGAGGCCACCACTCGCGCGCAGCCAAGCTAGTCCATAGCGCACCGCATTAGCGCTCACAAAAATAATCGCCCTCGCACGTGTCAGCCTAGCCGCATCGGGTGCTGGCGCGATGGCCGCAATCGACATTACCGGAAAATCAAATGCGGTTGCCCCATGCGCCGTGAGCCAGGCCACCATGGCTTCGCTATCACCGCGCGGACGCGTCACCACAAAGGTAGTGCGCGCCACAAACGGGTAGGCCGCACGCACGCTTAGCCCTTCTTGGCGAGCGTTGCCAATACCTCGCCCGCCCCGCGTGCCATCAGCTTTTGGGCGAGTGCCAAGCCGATTTTTTCCGCGTCGGCAGGCGCGCCGCTTAGGCGATCATGAATAAATCGGCTGCCGTCGGGTAGCGAAACAAAGCCCTCGAGCACAAGCTCGCCATCGGCCATCACGGCGTGCCCGCCCAACGGTACGTCACAGCTTGCCGTCAGCGCGCGCCCCATGGCGCGTTCAGCGGTGACCGTCGCCGTGGTGGCGGGGTGCGTGAAGGGTGCAAGCAGTGCGGCGATGTCGGTGCGCGCGCCGAAGTACTCAATGCCCAGCGCACCCTGGGCAATGGCGGGTAAAAATTCGGCGGTGGCGAGGGCGCCGCGCACGCGTGCGCTAAAGCCGAGCCTATGTAATCCCGCAGCGGCCAAAATAATCGCGTCGTATTCACCGGCATCGAGCTTCGCCAAGCGCGTATTCACATTGCCACGCAAGGGCCGAATGGTGAGGTGAGGATAGTGCCGCCGAAGCTGCGATTCGCGGCGCAAGCTGCCTGTGCCGACAAGTCCGCCTTCGGGCAAATCGGCAAGCGACGCGTAATGCGGCGACACAAACGCATCGCGCACATCTTCGCGCGCGCCCACAATCGTGATGGCGAAGCCCGCAGGCAACGTCATCGGCACGTCTTTCATCGAGTGAACGGCCATATCAGCGCGGCCCTCTTCAATCGCGACTTCAAGCTCTTTGATGAACAAGCCCTTGCCGCCAATCGCCGCCAAGGGGCGATCTAAAATTTGATCGCCGCGCGTGGTCATGCCGATGATGTCGACCGCGATACCGGGGTGAAAGCTGGCTAACTGTGCGGCAACCCAGCGAGACTGCACCATCGCGAGCTGGCTCTCGCGTGAGGCGATACGGATTTTTTGCGGGAACGGCGACATGTAAGAAAAGACCAACAAAAAGTAAGGCAGAAAATGTTACCACGTGAGAGTGAGCCACCCACAGGCTACGGTAGAATGTAGTGTCTGCCAACACGTGTTTTCAATTGCGTCTTTGAGCACACACCTTGGCGCTACGACGGCATCCTCATGGCCTTGAACCCTGTTTTTATTCCCCGTACTTCGCCCCCTCAAGCACTTACGGCATCGCACCTCCCCAGCACCGACACCGAGCAGCCTAGGCTGCGCGAGATCCCGTACAACTACACCTCGTTCTCAGATCGCGAGATCGTGATTCGCCTTTTAGGTGAAGACGCATGGCCGATTTTGCAAGCCTTGCGCGACGAGCGTAAGACGGGCCGTAGCGCCAGAATGCTCTACGAAGTGCTCGGCGATATTTGGGTCGTGGAGCGTAACCCGTACCTGCAAGACGACATGCTCGATAACCCGAAACGCCGCGCCCAGCTTGTTGAAGCGATGCGCCACCGCTTGCAGGCAATCGACGCGCGCCGCACTACCGATGCCGCCAACGAGACCGAGCGCGATAGCCGCGTGGTGCAGCTACTTGAGCGCGCGCATCGCGCGGTTGACGCATTCGCAAAAGAGTTTCGCGATACTTTTGATTTGCGTAAAAAAGTTGAGAAGCGTCTCCTCAAGATCACGCGCCGCGACAACATCGCCTTTGACGGCCTCGCCCGCGTCTCGCACGTGACTGACGCAACCGATTGGCGCGTTGAATACCCCTTCGTGGTGGTAAACCCGGATACCGAGGAAGAGGTGGCGCTGTTGGTGCAGGCCTTAATCGAACTTGGTCTCACGATTATCCCGCGCGGCGGCGGCACCGGCTACACCGGCGGCGCTATTCCCCTCACCAAGCTCTCGGCCATTATCAATACCGAAAAACTCGATACGCTCGGTGCTGTGGAAACCATCACGCTCCCCGGCCTCGATAAACCCTACGGCACCATTCACTGCGGGGCGGGAGTCGTCACCAAGCGCGCGATGGAGGCCGCCGAGGCGGCTGGGCTTGTGTGGGCGTGTGACCCGACGAGTGCGGATGCGAGCTGCATCGGCGGCAATATCGCCATGAACGCGGGCGGTAAAAAAGCCGTGCTGTGGGGCACCGCACTCGATAATTTAGCCTCGTGGCGCATGGTGACACCGAACGCGCAGTGGCAGGAGATTGAGCGCATCAATCACAACCTGGGCAAGATTCACGATGCCGAGACCGCTACGTTTCGCATTCGTACCTTTGATGCAACGGGCAAAAAGCAAATCGCCGAAGAAACGCTAACGATTCCCGGCGCGCATTTTCGCAAGACCGGGCTTGGTAAAGACGTAACCGATAAATTTTTGTCGGGCCTCCCCGGTGTGCAAAAAGAGGGCTGCGACGGCATCATCACGTCCGCCCGATTTATCCTGCACCGGATGCCGAAATTTATTCGCACCGTCTGCCTAGAATTTTTCGGCCAAGTCAAAGAGGCCGTGCCGGCGATTGTCGAGATCAAAGACCATATCGACGCGCACCCCGAAGCGATTCTGGCTGGGCTTGAGCACTTGGATGAGCGCTATTTGAAAGCAGTCGGCTACGCCACCAAATCACGGCGCAATCAGCGGCCAAAAATGGTATTGGTTGGCGATATTGTGGCGGACGACGAAAACGCGCTGATGGAGGCTGCGAGTGCGGTGGTGCGAATCGCCAACGCCCGACATGGCGAAGGCTTCATTGCCGTCACGCCAGATGCGCGCAAAAAATTCTGGCTTGATCGTGCCCGCACGGCAGCTATTGCCAAGCACACCAACGCGTTTAAGATCAACGAAGACGTGGTGATTCCGCTAGATCGGCTGGGCGATTATTCCGAAGGCATCGAGCGCATTAATATTGAGCTATCGCTCAAAAATAAAATCGAAATTGCGGATGCGCTGCGCGCGAGCGTAGAAGGTGTGCTCGATCTTGCCGACAACGATGAAAACATTTCCGATGAAGAGCTAATCGGCACGCGGCGTACCGATGCGTTAGAACTTATCGCTACGGTGCGTGCGCGCTGGCAACATTATTTAGATAAGCTCGATGCTCCAATCTCGGCTCTGGGCGCGGAGTTTCAAGGTTTTAAGGATATTGCGCCGACGGCTACCCTTTTCACGCTTTTGCAAACCTACGCACTGCGCGCAAGCTGGAAAACCGAGCTACGCGCACCGCTGCAAGAAATTTTTAGCGGTCGCGTGTTTACGCGCGTCGTCGAAAAACTCGATGCCACGCATAAGGCCGCGCTACGTGGGCGTGTGTTTGTGGCACTGCACATGCACGCGGGCGACGGCAACGTCCACACCAATATCCCCGTGAACTCCGACAACTACGCCATGCTGCAAGCCGCAAACCAAGCGGTGGCGCGGATTATGGCGTTTGCGCGTGCGCTTAATGGCGTGATTTCTGGCGAGCACGGCATTGGCATTACCAAGCTTGAGTATTTAACGGCGGACGAAATCAAACCCTTCACCGACTACAAGGCGAAGGTCGATCCGCACGGCAGATTTAACAAGGGCAAGCTCTTGGCCGGCGGTGACCTCACGCGCGCCTACACGCCGAGCTTTAGTTTGCTGGGGGCGGAGTCGTTGATCTTGGAGCAGTCCGACATCGGTGCTATTTCAAACTCGATCAAAGATTGTTTGCGTTGCGGCAAATGTAAGCCGGTCTGTGCGACGCACGTGCCGCGCGCCAATTTGCTCTACAGCCCACGCAATAAAATCCTCGCGACCTCCTTGCTCATCGAAGCGTTTTTGTACGAAGAGCAGACGAGGCGCGGTGTTTCGCTACGCCACTTCGATGAATTCTCCGACGTGGCCGATCATTGCACCGTCTGCCACAAGTGCGCGAACCCGTGCCCGGTCGACATTGATTTCGGTGATGTCTCGGTTGCGATGCGTAACGTGCTGCGTAAGGTGGGGCAAAAGAAATTTAATCCCGGCACCGCGGCGACGATGTTTTATCTGAACGCCACCGACCCGACCACGATTAAGCTCACCAAGACCTTGTTGATTGATGTCGGCTCACGCGTGCAGCGCTTGGCGCATAAGGTCGCGAGTAAATTTTTACTGCCCAAAAAACAAACCGCGCACCCGCCCGCCACCGTCGGCAAGCCCGCCATCAAGGCGCAAGTGATTCATTTCATCAATAAACCGATGCCGGGTGGGCTACCGAAAAAAACCGCGCGCGCATTGCTCGATGTTGAAGACAACACCATCGTGCCGATTATTCGTAACCCGAAGACTGCCGTGGATAGTGAAGCTGTTTTCTATTTCCCCGGCTGCGGCTCGGAGCGTTTGTTTGGGCAGGTCGGGCTTGCCACGCAGGCGATGCTATACCACATCGGTGTGCAGACGGTACTGCCGCCGGGCTATCTGTGCTGCGGCTACCCGCAGACGGCGAGTGGTAACGCCGACAAAGGCCAGCAAATCATTACCGATAACCGCGTGCTATTTCATCGCGTGGCGAACACGCTCAACTACCTCGACATCAAAACCGTGGTTGTCTCCTGCGGCACCTGCATGGATCAACTGCAAAAATACGAATTCGAGAAAATTTTCCCCGGCTGCCGCTTACTCGACATCCACGAATTTTTACTCGAAAAAAACGTCAAGCTCGAAGGCATTACGGGTACGCGCTACATGTACCACGACCCCTGCCACTCGCCGATGAAAACTTATCAGCCGATGAAAGTCGTGAACGAATTGATGGGCACCACCGTCACGGCAAACGAGCGTTGCTGCGGTGAATCGGGCACGCTGGCCGTGACCCGCCCAGATATTTCCACGCAAGTAAGATTTCGCAAAGAAGAAGAAATGCGAAAAGGGGCCGACAAAGTGCGCGCGGATGGGTTCACCGGGGCGGTCAAAATTCTCACCTCCTGCCCATCGTGTATGCAGGGCTTATCGCGCTTTGATAATGACGCGGGCACCACGGCGGATTACATCGTGGTCGAGATTGCCAAGCACGTGCTGGGGGAAAATTGGATGAAGGAATTTGTGACGACGGCCAATGCGGG
>JAYVGG010000320.1:0-8242 GCA_043772475.1 Burkholderiales bacterium | reverse complement strand
ACCGCCAAACCCCGCGCCAAATAAAATCTTGTCATTCCGACAGAGCACGGCCTTATCGTGCGACGAGGAATCTCATCGGCGTGCATGGCGGCACGCAGGTAGTAAAATATGGCTGAAACCCCAATAGGGGCGTGGTTTTCGAGGCATTGTGCCGTTCAATTCTTTACGTGAAAATTTCATATGATTGTAGTCGGCAGCGAGAACCCCGCCAAAGTCGAACCGGTTCAAACCGTGTTCGCCACCTTCACCCCCACGCTCATCGTTCGCGGCATCAACATCGCCTCCGGCGTACCCGATCAACCGCTCGGCTGGGATGACACGCTCACAGGTGCTCGCAATCGCGCGCATGGCGCACTCGCCGAAGCCGGCGCGATCTACGGTGTCGGTCTCGAAGGCGGCGTACTCGTGAACGAACACGGTGGCTGGCTGATTAGCATCGCCGTCATCGTGCGTAACGACGCTCTGGAAGGTGTCGCCTGTGGCGGCTGGCTACCACTACCTCCGCAAGTCGTCACACGCGTCTACGCAGGTGAAGAGCTCGGCTACGTCATCGACGCTCTCGCCGGCGAAACCGGCACCAAAACGCGCGGTGGTGCGATTGGCTTTTTGACCGACGGGCGTTTCACACGGCGCGAGATGTGGGTGAGTGCGTTGCAGATGGCGTTGGCACCGATCATTCGCGAGCAACTCTACTGCGTGTTACGCGCAGAGCATGAAACACAAGGTGCTACGCGGGTTTCGGACCGTTGCGCGTGAGAAATATCATCCATCACACCCGCCGCTCCAACACATACCCCATGCCACGTATGGTGTGAACAAGCTTCTCAGGAAATGGATCGTCAATCTTCGCGCGTAGCCTGCGAATAGCAACATCAACCACATTGGTGTCGCTGTCAAAATTCATGTCCCAGACCTGCGAGGCAATGAGCGTGCGGCACAGTACTTCACCGGGGTGAGTGGCGAAAAGATGCAGGAGATTGAATTCTTTCGCGGTCAATTCCAAGCGCTCGCCGGCGCGCGTCACGCGCCGCTTTAAGACATCAATTTCAAGATCAGCTAAGCGCAGATGCTCTTCTTCTCGCAGAGGCGCACGGCGCAGCAGCGCGTGGATACGGGCGAGTAGCTCGGCGAAGGCAAACGGCTTGACCAAGTAATCGTCCGCGCCGAGATTGAGGCCCTTCGTACGGTCATCCACATCGTGGCACCCGGAGAGGATTAGCACCGGCGTTTGTATTGTCTGGCGCACCGCGCGCAACACGTCCCACCCACTGATGCCCGGCATCATCACATCGAGAATGATGAGATCGTAGCCGCCGGTGAGAGCCAGATGCTGCCCGTCTACGCCGTTATCGGCGAGATCGACAACAAAACCAGAGGTGGTGAGCCCCGTCCGCAGATATTGCTGTGTGATCGGCTCATCGTCGATGACGAGAATACGCATGATCTAAACCTCGCGACCGTCAGGATAAATTGCAGGAACCAGTGTGTCGGTGCCAAATAAGGCAAGTTACACTTTCGACACTTACAAACTTGTAATGTTCCCGTCAGATTGCTGTGGCTGGAGGAGGGCTAAATTGTGTCTTGGGAGACGCAAGCAGGTTTCCCGCACCGATTAACCACCCTCAGAGGGAAATCATCATGAAAAATATGACCGCATTAAAAATTATTGCAGCAGTAGTAATGGCCGTTTCAGCAAGCGTGGTTGCAACAGCCGCTGATGAGCCTGATGTGACGAAGGATGTGCAGGTGTTGCCCAGCATGGCAATTAGAGCCGTTGGCCAAGAAACGCGCTTTGGCACGTCGGCGGCGCTAGTTTGGGCCGAGCGCGGTATGGACGTGAGCGCGAATCAGCGTTGGATTAACGTGAATCAAAACGAAGTGGTCAAATTTTCAGCCGAAGGCAAGACGTTCGCTTGGCGATTTGACACACACGAATCGGCATTTCCGTTTGCCGAGATAGCACCCGCCGAGTTTGGTTTTCGCACTGCGCGGGTATTTGTGGGCCCCGATATGAAATACCCCGGTGGCGAGTAGTTGCTGCTCGTAACAAACTTGTTTCTGCCGTGATCGGCGCGGACGATGCTCTCGTGCCGCGCCTGATCGCGAGGTGCGTTTTTTCTGGGAAACACGAGGCTTGGTGCGGTGTTTCGAGCATTCTGCCAATTTTTCCTCACGAATGCAGCTAGGTATCTTGGGTGCAAGGTTCGTTTACGCCGGCGGAAGTAGTTCTTCCAAGAGCAGCTTTAACGTGGTTTGCTCCGTCACTGGCAAAAATAGTCTTGCGCGCGCACGGCAGGCGAGGTTCAAGCGCGAATAAAAATTCGCTTCCTTCACGCAGCGCAGCATCAGTGCGGCCAATGCGCTCGCATTGCCAACGGGGAAGTAGCCTTCGTATTCTTTGCCGAGCATTCCCACATTGCCCGACATGTAGGAAGCGAGTACCGGCGTGCCAGCGGTAATCGCTTCCACAATCACGTTGGCTCCGCCTTCCATGATCGACGGATGCACCAGCACATGCGCGCGTTTGATCGCGGCACGTGTGAGGCCATGGGCGAGGGCGCCCGACCAGGTGTAGCGCGGATTTTCGCGGGCGAGCGCTTCGGCACGTGCGGCAAGCTGAGCATCGAGCGGCGCGCCGATGTGTTGCAGGGTGATGTTGGTGTCGCCTGATAGCGCTTCCATCGCCGCGAAAATAGTGGCGGGGTCTTTTTCTTCGCGCAAATGTCCGACCACGACTGCATCCAATTTGCCCCTGAACTTCGTAGCTGGCGTAAGCGGTTTGGCGGATTGATAGACGATGTGGGTTTTTTTGCGGTGCGTGACGGGTACATGTTGGATGGCATCGTCTTGCAAAACAATGAGGCGGGTGGCGAGGTTTAGCGAGGTCTGTGCTTCGGCGCTTGTCGCAAGATCGCGATATAAATCGGTGCCGGTAAGCACAACAACCAGGGGCGCATCAGAGTGGGCGGCACGGTAGCGGGCGATGGGGGCTGCACTGCGACGTGCGTGCAGCGCAATTAATACATCGCATGGTTCATCGTTCCAATCGCCTTGTACAATCACCGAAAAATACGGCGCCAACAAGGTCTGCCACCGTTGCGCGGTGCGCCAGTTGCCGTTGTTGGCATCCGCCATGTAAGGCGTAACAATGATTATTTTTTGTAATGCAGGCATAACAAAAGTGGGGAATCCCGTTGGCAAGAGTTCCAAGCTCGATTGAAGCGCTCACAGCAGCACTCAAGAATGCAAGAGATTATACGCACGCGATTTATCGTGATCTGCCGCCGACGTTTTGGCAGGCATGTGGTGTACCCGCGTTGGCCATCATCAATCCGCCGATATGGGAGTTTGGCCATGTGGCGTGGTTCGCGGAGTATTTTGGGTTGCGCGCGGGGACGGGGCTCTCGCAGTCAGCCTCCCCCCGTGCCGACGCGCTCTACGATTCACGCCATGTCGCGCATGCGTCGCGCTGGCGGCTTGACTATCCCTCGTACACAGACACACTCGCGTACATGGACGCGTCGCTCACGCAGGTGTTGGCGGCGCTTAGTATCAGTGCGCCACATGATCGGTATCGGTTTCAATTGGTGCTGGTGCATGAGCTGATGCACGCCGAATCCTTGTTGATGAGCTTACGCACATGGGGGCTGCCGCTGCCGCGTGATTTTGTGAGTAGTGCGTCTGCCGCGACCGCTCGTGCGGGTGATATTCCACTCAATGGCGGTGCCTTGCTAATGGGTGCAGTCGATGGCCGCAGCTTTCAGTTCGATAACGAAAAGCCCTCGCCCCGCTTGGTTCTTGAGCCGTTTTCGATTTCTAGTTCGGTGGTTTCTGCGTGTGAGTGGGCGAGTTTTTGCGAGAGCGCTGATTACAACAATCAACGCCATTGGTCTGATGCAGGCTGGGCATGGCGCAGCACCCGTGAAGCGGCACCGACGCATACATCCCACGCTGCCATGCACGTGAATTTTTACGAGGCCAAGGCGTATTGTCACGCCGCCAATCGGCGTTTGCCGACCGAAGCAGAGTGGGAATTCGCCGCCACCACATCGCCCGACTTTGCCGCGTCCACGGGTGAAGTCTGGGAGTGGACGGCGTCAGTGTTCACACCGTTCGCAGGATTTGTCGCCGATATTTACGATGAATATTCTGCCCCTTGGTTCCACACGCATCAGGTATTAAAGGGCGGCTCGTTCGCTACACAGCCAGCGCTCAAGTACCCGCAGTATCGAAATTTTTTCACGCCAGATCGCCGCGATATGTTCGCAGGCTTTCGTACATGCAAGCTTCGGTAATCGCGCGCTAAACCAAGTAAAATCGGAAGTGGCGGGTCTCCCCGCATTCAACTTTCGTGAATCTGGTCAGGTCGGGAACGAAGCAGCCACAGCGAGTCTGTTGAAGTGCCGGGGGTTAGGCTCGCCACCTAATTTTTGTTCCGACAAAAGTAAAAACCTACTTTTGTCGGGTTAAGTCAAAGATACCGCGAGGCAAAATCTAAGCGGTATCGGTGGAAACCCCAGAGGCGTCCGCCCCTTTAATTTTCACGGCTCCTCCACCATGGCCCATCAAGTCCTCGCACGCAAATGGCGGCCACGCCGCTTTGAAGATGTGGTCGGGCAAGACCACGTGGTGCGCGCACTCGCCAACGCGCTCGATACTGATCGCATTCACCACGCCTACCTCTTCACAGGTACGCGCGGTGTCGGCAAGACAACCTTGGCGCGTATTCTGGCCAAGGCACTCAACTGCGTAGGTGAAGACGGCAAGGGCGGCATTACCTCGCGCCCTTGCGGTGTTTGCCGTGCGTGTACCGATATCGACGCGGGTCGATTTGTGGATCTCTTAGAAGTCGATGCGGCGACCAATACCAAGGTCGATGAAATGCGTGAACTCCTCGAAACGGCACAGTACGCGCCGGTTTCGGGGCGGTACAAGGTTTACATCATCGACGAAGTCCATATGCTTTCCAAGTCGTCATTCAACGCGATGTTGAAAACCCTAGAAGAGCCGCCGGGCCATGTGCAGTTTATTTTGGCAACCACCGACCCGCAAAAATTACCAATCACCGTGCTGTCGCGCTGCCTACAATTTAATCTTAAAAATCTAGCACCCAATCTGCTGGCACAACATCTCGCGATGGTGTTGACGGCCGAGAAAATTACCTTCGAGCCACCTGCCTTGCAAATGCTCGGCCGCGCCGGGGAGGGCAGTGCGCGCGATGCGCTCTCGCTACTCGATCAAGCTATCGCCTACGGTGCCGGCGCAATCAAGACCGATCAAGTTGCCACCATGTTGGGCGTGCTCGATCAAACTTATTTGTTCTCCATGCTCGCGCATCTGGGGCGTGCGGATGCAAAAGCGCTGCTCGCCGAAATTGATCGGGTGGCCGAGCGCAGTATTTCGTTTGATCTCACGCTGAAAGATTTGGCGAGTGCGCTTGCTCGTATCGCGCTGGTGCAAACGGCCGGCGAGGGTGCCGTTGATGGCCCCGATGCCGCGAAATTCGTCGCCTTAGCGGCCGAACTTAGTGCTGACGACGTACAACTTTTTTATCAAATCGCGCTGTTAGGTCGGCGTGATTTAGCACTTGCCCCTGATGAGCAATCGGGTTTCACGATGACGCTGCTACGGATGTTGGCGTTTAAGCAAACGGCCGAAACCCCAATCGTGGCGCGGAGTTTGGCAGGTTCAGTGGCCGCGGCGACGTCTACGCCGTCGACAATTGCCGCCCCCGCCGCCGCACCACTTCCTAGCGTTGCACTAAAGGCGATAACACCACCGACCGCCGCGCTCGCGTCGGCAGGTGTTGCGAGCACCAGCGCCTTCACCGGCGATTGGCCCGCGTTTGTTGCGACGCAAAATTTTGGCGGCGTCGCCGGCATCTTGGCGCGCCAGTGTGCATTTCGTTCGTTTGATGGCGGCCTGCTTGATCTCGCTGTACAGGCCACGCAAAAACACGTCGCCGATAAAGCGTACCAAGAAAAATTACGTGTCGAGCTTGTCCCACATTTTGGTGAGAAATTTCGCCTCCGTATTACGCTCGTCGAGGCCGAGGCTTCTACACTCGCCGCGCGCCAAGACCAAACCCGCAGCAACGATCAAGCTGCCGCCGAAGCGGCAATCGATCAAGATCCATTTATTCATAACTTGCGAAAAGATTTTGGTGCCGAAGTAAATCGCGCCTCAATTCGACCCGCATCACCACAGGAGTAAGCGCATGATTCCCAAAGGCGGCCTAGGCGGCATGATGAAACAAGTGCAGCAAATGCAGCAAAACATGGAAAAAGCGCAGGCTGAATTAGCACTCATCGATGTCGAAGGCCAAAGCGGCGGCGGCATGGTGAAAATCACGATGAGCTGTCGCAACGACGTAAAGCGCGTCACCATCGACCCAAGCGTGATGGACGATAAAGAAATGCTCGAAGACCTAATCGCGGCTGCTACCAACGACGCGATCCGCAAAGCAGAATCGACCTCTGCCGAGCGCATGAAGGGTTTCACGTCTGGGATACCGCTGCCACCCGGAATGAAGTTGCCGTTCTAGCGTGGCCATTCGCGCTAATCCCAGCAGCCTCGAAGCGCTGATCGAGGCGCTACGCGTGTTACCGGGTGTCGGCCCAAAGTCCGCGCAGCGTATGGCGTATCACCTACTCCAGCGCGATCAAAAGGGTGCCACAAAGTTAGCCGAATCTATGCGAGCAGCCGTTGAGCGCGTGCGCCACTGCGGTCTTTGCAATACGTTCACCGAGAGCGAGACCTGCGAAATTTGTCTCCATGGTCGCCGCGATAAAACGCTGCTCTGCGTGGTCGAAACACCGGGCGATTTGCTCATGATGGAGCAGACGCAAAGCTATCGCGGGCTCTATTTTGTGCTCATGGGAAGGCTCTCGCCGCTTGACGGCATCGGCCCCAAAGAAATTCATCTTGATAGGCTGCAAGCGCGCGTCACCGATGGCGTGGTCAATGAAGTCATTCTCGCCACCAACTTCACCGTAGAAGGCGAAGCCACGGCCCACTACATTAGCGAAATGCTCAAAGAGCAGGGCGTAAAGCTCTCGCGCATTGCGCGTGGCTTGCCTGTGGGCGGCGAGCTTGAGCATGTCGATGCGGGCACGCTCGCCCAGGCGTTCATCGAGCGACGTAGCGTTTAAGCGGGTCTGGCGGGTGGCATTTCACCCGAAACAAAATTAACGATGCGCTGCACTACAAATTTAATAAAGCGCCAAATTTTTGGTATCAACCAAATCGCAATCAATACGAACAGAATAAAAAATCCCAAGAACACCAGTGGGTGCGTGAAGGCAAGCCATAGACCACCCATAACTGCCGCATCTTCCGCCACAGAGGCCACCACATTGCTCACAGGCTCCGGTGATGTATTGATCGCAACCCGGCTACCCGATTTTAAGAAATGCGTGCCCGCCGTCACCGTGCCACCTAGTAAGGCCGCGACCAGCGCCCAAGCATTGCCATCGTCTGCGCCAATCACACCGGCCGCGAGGAGCGCACCAGCAGGGATCCTGATAAACGTGTGAACCGCATCCCACACCGAATCCAAGCCGGGAATTTTGTCGGCAAAGAATTCCAAGAACAACAATAAGCCCGTCGCCCCCATTACCATCGGGTGGCCTAAGACTTCAAGATATTTGGGAAGGCTCCAGCCGAATAGATGGAAGTGCCCGACAAGACCCAAGATAAATAACACCGCATATAAACGGATTCCGCTCGCCCATGCAAGCGCAGCAGCCATGCCAATACTAGCGATATGTTCCATGTCTTAACCTCATCGTTAATGGTCACGCGCGACCACGCCACATCCTAACGCGAATCTTAGTGAACCGTTTACGAAAAAGATGGGAAAGGGTTGCACAGAAAGTCGAAATGTATGTATAATTGACATTCTTCGCGATTCGCGGAGACCAGTTGAAAGTTCGGGCGCGGGGTGGAGCAGTCTGGCAGCTCGTCGGGCTCATAACCCGAAGGTCGCAGGTTCAAATCCTGCCCCCGCAACCAATCAACTGAACGCTCTTTAAAAACACAAACAATCGATTAAGGTGGGTACTGCATAGCTGGGTGCCTGATCTTGATGGGGTTCTTGAATTAGTGAGGCGCAAGCTTTAGTAATGCAAGCGAACATTAAGAGCGGGTTTGAACTCAAGTTAAATGAAGTACCTACTTGATATACAGATTTGATAGGTAGTATGTTTTGTAAAAGAAACAGCATTACCTGTTGATGACTTTG
>JAYVGG010000319.1:0-3536 GCA_043772475.1 Burkholderiales bacterium | reverse complement strand
GTTTGTCAAAATGACTGGCGGAGCCAGATCATTTTGGTGGGACGAAAACACAAGGGCGTGAAAACCCTGCGATGCACCGACCGGAAAAACTTAGATGGCAACACTACACGTCAATATCGTTTCAGCCGAACAGTCCATCTTTACCGGTGAGGCTGAGATGGTGGTCGCCCCCGGTGAAACGGGTGACTTGGGTATTTTGCCGAGCCATGCGCCGCTGCTGACCCGCATTAAGCCGGGCACGGTGAAGGTTAAAGTGGTGGGTCAGGCGGAAGAAGAGTTGATCTACGTTTCGGGTGGGATTTTGGAAGTCCAGCCGAAATCGCTCACTATATTGGCCGACACCTCGATTCGCGCCCATGATCTGGACGAATCTAAGGTTCTAGCCGCCAAGCAAGCTGCAGAGGAAGCGCTCACTAACCGCGCAACCGGCCATGACCGGGCACTTGTGGTTGCTGAGCTGGCACAATTGGCTGCCCAGTTGCAGGCCATACAAAAATTACGCCGCAAATAGATTTCTTGTGTTAATATAAGAATACCGTAACGGTTTAGAGGCGCAACACAATATAGGCAGCGGGCGTAATCCCGCTGCCATTTTTTTGCCTTTTTTCCGCACGATTCCACCGTGGCATGTCTGCCCACCCTGTGCGATATTGTCATGCTCTGACAAACATCAACGCCCACAACGTCGACATCGCGCACATGAAACCACCGCTTAACGTCGTCATCCTCGCCGCAGGCAAAGGTACGCGCATGAAATCGGCGCGCGCCAAAGTGCTGCACCCCATCGCGGGGAAAGCCATGCTCGCACACGTGCTCGATCGCGCGCGCGAACTCGCACCGGAAAAAATTTCTATTGTGATTGGCTTTGGTGCCGATGAAATTCGCACGACACTCGCCGCCCAAACCGACATCGCCTGGGCCACACAAGAGCCGCAACTTGGCACGGGTCACGCCGTACTCCAAGCGATGCCGCAGCTTACCAACGCGGGTGTCACCCTCATTCTTTACGGCGACGTGCCGCTTATCACGCGCGAAACTTTAGCCGCCCTTGTTGCCGCTGCTGATGCTCACACGCTCGCTTGGCTTACCTACACCGTCTTGGATGCGACAGGCCTAGGCCGCATCGTGCGCGACGCGGCCGGCGCGGCAAACGCGATTGTCGAGCACAAAGACGCAACCGAAGCCCAGCGCGCGATTCGCGAAATCAACACGGGCATCTTGGCCTGCCCCACCGCATGGCTCAACGATTGGCTACCCACGCTCGGCAACAAAAACGCCCAGGGTGAGTACTACCTCACCGATATTTTGGCCTTAGCGGTGGCGGCCAAGCGCAACGTCGCCACCATTAGCGCCAAATCTGAATGGGAGATTGCCGGCGTGAATAACAAAAATCAATTGGCCACATTAGAGCGCACCCACCAGCACAACATCGCGTCCACACTGATGGAAGCAGGCGTAACACTGGCCGACCCGGCCCGCATCGACGTGCGCGGCACGCTCACCTGCGGTGCGGATGTCAGCATCGACATCAACTGTATTTTTGAAGGCACCGTCACAATAGGCGCTCGAGTAAAAATCGGCGCGAACTGTATTCTCAACAATTGCCGCATCGGTGATAAAACCGAAATCGCCCCGTATAGTTTTATCGACGATGCCGTCATCGGAAACAACGCGCGCATCGGCCCCTATGCGCGCATACGCCCCGGCACCACACTCGCTAACGATGTCCACATCGGCAATTTTGTTGAAGTCAAAGCAAGCGACATCGGCACAGGCTCGAAAGCCAATCACCTCTCCTACATCGGCGACACCAGCATCGGCGCGGGTGTGAACGTCGGGGCCGGCACCATCACCTGCAATTACGATGGTGCTAACAAACACCGCACCGTGATTGAAGATAACGTGCATATTGGCTCTGACGTGCAGCTTGTGGCACCCGTCACGGTGCGCGCGGGTGGCACGGTGGCGGCGGGCACGACGGTGTGGAAAGATACGCAGGCAAATGAACTCACACTCAACGCAAAAACACAGGTGAGTAAACCAGGCTGGGTACGGCCCACCAAGAAAAAATAACGCGCCAATCAACATCCAAACCAACATCTAAACAAAGACATCACATGAAAAATAATTTGTGGCGAACCATTTCCGCAGCCCTCATCCTTGTCACGCTCACCGCCTGCGGCACCCGCTCGATCTCAAACTCGGGCTATGACGCAGACTCAAGCCGAGGCTATCGCGCACAAACCGTGCACGAACTTTCCGAGTACGAAGTCTTGGGCATCGACCCCAAGGCCGGCGCTAGTGAGGCCGACATCAAAGCCGCACTCGCCAATCGCAAAGCGATCTCAATCAAAAAAGGCAGTGGCGTTTTGCTCGTGCAATCGGGTGCCGCATTTCCCGACGAGCCGATGAAACGCGTGCTCGAACGCAGCTACAACGTGGCTGGCTTCACCGGTATCCCCGTGAGCCAAACCAAGACCGACGCACCCGAAATCGCCGGCGCCTACGCAAGCGCACTGCGCCTCGCCGCCGCCCGCGCGGGCTGCGACAACATCGTCGTCTACTGGGGCGTGCTCGAAACCGCGAGCGAAAACAAAGCAACTAAAAACGTTTCGTGGGTGCCCTTCATCGGCTGGAACATCAACGACGAAAACCAGCTCATGCGGATCCGCTTAAAAGTCGCCGTGATCGACACCGCAACCGGCCAATGGAACACCTTCTCCCCCGAAGCGCTAGACGACAGCGCCGCAAGCTCGATGATGTCGCGCCGCGCAAGCGACCAAGTGTAAGTGGAGAGTCTCAAGGTCAAAGCGTATAGCGCGGCGGCGGACGACATCGTTAAGCGATTCGCGCGCTGAAATTATCGTGAACTTAGCTCGGGGTGAGGTGGTCAATACCTGATCAATAGAAAGAGAACACCATGCGCGCCTTCACTGTTTTTATGCTCTCGCTATGCGTATGCGTAAGCGCAACCGCAACCGCGGTCGAGCCCGTCGTCGTGACACCCACCATCACGCTTAGCGAGCCCGTCGCCAACGCGAAACGTAGCGACCTACGCATCATGACCGCGAGCGGAATATGCAGCATCGAAATCAGCAAAGAAAAACTCGCGCGCTGCAAAGAAACCGGCCTTCAGTACAGCGGAAAAATAATCCAGTGCGATGATCTAGCCGGTGAGGCGCGTAGTAAATGCGACGCGGCAAATGCGACGGCGCGTAAGGTAGCACCTGCGTTTTCGAGGTAGGCCGTCGGCTGAAAGACCAATGGTGGCGCGATGTTTGGGCTCGACCCCATGACCGAACACAACCTGTGTTAGCCTTTATCGGTTGCTGCCACTCACATAGCGCTCATGCTGAAACTCCCTTTTGCTTTTATCGCTCTCGTCCTCTGGGTCGCAGGCTCGACCTATTGGTACGATTGCCGCGTGAAGCGCGTGTGCGGGGGGCACACGCCCGCTCTGGCGCGAGCAAGTGGAGGCTCAACATCACAGCAAGATTTCGGCCCACTCACGTTTCGTTATGCGGACGCGCGCGCGT
>JAYVGG010000318.1:0-8362 GCA_043772475.1 Burkholderiales bacterium | reverse complement strand
AAGCAACTGTGGGGGGCGGAAGCCGGTGGTGGGAAGTAGGGCGTTAACTAGGGCGTTAAGGGACTAGCGTAACTTCGGTTGCGCTAATCCAGCCGGTTCCGGCAGTGCCTTTTATTTTCACCCGTTTACCTGCTGCTAAATCACCCGCCGTGCCGCTAATAAACTGCGCGGTGGTAGCGTTAATAAGCTCGCCGCGCACACGAAACGACGCGCTCGAAACAAAATCCGTAATGCCCCCGTCAAGCGTGTAGCTGATAAGCTCACCTGGCGCGTAGACGCGTACATCAAGCGCATTCACGCTCTTGCCGGTGATACGCCCGCGTACCTGCACGCGCGCCCCGACGACGAGGCCGGCGGGAAGATTCGCTGATAACGCGTTTGCATCAATATCGGTATCGAGTAGCCGCATTGCGGCCCCCTTGGCGGTTTGCAAGGGGCCATTGAGCGCCAATAGTTGCCCCTCGCTACGCCGTGGGCTAAGGCCCGTGATGACGCGTGTGGCCACCAGTGTGCCTTGATTGAGCGTACCAATCACGCGCACGCGTGAATCAGGCGTGATCGCGCTAACGCTCGTGAGCGGCGTGCCGAAGCCGGCCGGTGTTGCCACCGCGAGCTCTGCTGATTGTGCGTTTACCGTGATACCCAGCACCTGCAATTGTGTGCCAGAGATATTGGTCGCGTTACCCAAAATCTCGACTGGCTCATTGGCGAGCACGGTGCCAATACGCACGAAACGTGTCGCTAAAAAGTTATTCGCTTGACCCAGGGGGAGCGCATAAATTTCGACCCGCTCACCCACGTTAAGGCCGGCGAGCGAGGGCATATTGTCGAGCACCGTATTTTGATCGAGCGTAAAAATTTGCCCTAATACCGTCACACGTTTATTGGCCGCATCCACGCTAACTACGGGGCCGCGCACGGTGCTCTGTGCAATCGCGGTGGTGGCGCTGCCTTCACCTACGTTGAGATTGATGCCGCCTACTGCATCTGCCAACATGCCTAGACGTAGATCGGCAGAGGATCGCTGCGGCGTGGCGTTGAGTAAGACGGTGGTGGTGGTATCCGTCATGTTGTAGCCGCCGAGGTTGATGGGATTCACGCCCGTGAGGGCGGCGGTTGCGGTGGCGGGTTCGGTGATGAGTAGGGGGGGCGGGGGTTCGCCGGTGCCGCCCGTGCCCGTTTTTGTTTCGATGGTTCCCGCACCACAGCCCGCGAGGCAGAGACCGAAAAAAAACAGCATGAAAAAATTTCGCGCATCCGAAACTGTGGCTGTGAGGGATGTGACTTTTGGGAGTTTGGGTGTCATATTTTCTCTGTCTCGGTTGTTTCCGAATAAAAATACATACCGGCACGAATGCGTGTATTAAGTTTCTCGTCGCGCTTCGTGTCGGCTTCCTGCATGTTTGTAGCTTCGATGACGAACAGCTCTTGAATTCTGCTCCATTCAGCGCGACTCAATTGTTGTAGTTTGGCGGCAGATGCAGGTGAAAGTTCGTCCGAAAAAACGCTGCGCTCTAGAAATGTCGGCTCACTCGCTGTGATGTTAACCACGGTTGCCGTGAGGTGATCTTCAATATTCTCAGTTAGCCGCAATAGCTTTTCTTCAAACCCCTCGGCAAACAAATAGGCATTTTTCAAAAGAGCAATGTTGTCGGTCGTAGAGTCGATTCCCACGTATCCTAACCGCTCCAACTCCTCAAACACCGCACTAGGCCGATGATCCGTCGTCACCGACCTTACTAATTCATCAAACGATCCCGCCCCGCGCTTTGGCAACGCTTTCGGCGAGCCATCCTTGTTTTTCCAGCGCCGTTGCGTGCGCCACGCGGCGTTTACGGCTGATGCGTAGGAGGCCATGGGGGCTCGTTTTTCCACCTGCTCCTCACTCGTTAACCGCCGAATCTCTTTGCGATTTAGCCCCGTCAATAGCGATAGTTTAGTCCCACTCGCGGCATCATCGGCCTCCACAAAATGTTTCTGCGCCGCCTGCACATAGGCGCGCTTCATGACTTCACTTGCCATCTGAAATGTTACGCCCTTCGCGATCATGAGGCGCGCTAAGGGTGCCAACACGCGGCCGACCGTATCCAGCACTTTTTGGGTGGTTGTCGAGGCGGATGGGGTGAGGGCGGGCATGGCGTTTTGTTGGTGTTATTGATGGCTTAAAAGGTGATGCACAAGAAAAAACGTGCCAACGGCTCACGATGTTTCAAAAATATATTTTCAAAAAGTACTTGCGCTGAAACTCAAATGCGGGAATAATTCCCGCAGAGTATAGATCAACGCATTTCAAGAAGCAAAGGTTTTTATGTCTAGTTCACAGGCAAGACGATTCGCCCAAGCAATCGGTAAATTCTTTACCGCTATTGTTGCCGGTGTGGCAACGGGTGTCTTGGTATTGAGCTTGGGCATGATTGCGCGGGACGCGATCGCAGCAGTCCCGAAAGCGGATGAAGTTTATCCGGTCAGCGGTGCAAGGCTTCTGACGACAAACCAAATTTCGCGTGGCGCGCCGTAGCTAGTCGCCACGCTTCACCGAGCAGTGCCTCTAAACTAAATGCCACACGCGGCCCCGAAAGGGTCGCGTGAAGGCAATTTTTTTTGGGCGATGATTAGCGACTAATCAGGCGGGTTCCGTCACGCACACGCTGAACCCGGAGTACGCTTGGCAAAAAACGCCAGACTCCTTCCGGGCCACAACTGGCGTTACGCCGTCAATTTCGACCGCAAGTGCGAAACAATATCGGCAAGCGCAATCGAGGTCGCCGCCGCATCGCGCCGATGCTGGTACTCGACGTTGCCTTCTTTAAGCCCACGCTCGCCGATCACTACACGGTGTGGGATACCGATCAGCTCTAGCTCCGCTAGCATCACGCCGGGGCGCTCGCCCCGGTCGTCAAGCAACACATCTACGCCTGCCTTGATCAAGTCGGCATAGAGCGTATCCACGGCCTCTTTCACCATCGCTGAGCGCTCGTAGCCCATCGGTGCAATCGCCACCGTAAAAGGTGCCATTGCGTCCGGCCAGATGATGCCCTTGTCGTCGTGATTTTGCTCAATCGCGGCACCCAGTAAGCGCGTCACGCCGATGCCGTAGCAGCCCATCAGCATGAGCTGAGATTTTCCCGCGTCGTCGGTGAAGGTGAGATTCATCTTGGTCGGGTAGGGTAGGCCACTGAAAACATGGCCGACTTCGATGCCACGTTGCAAGGCCAATACACCCTTGCCATCAGGTGAAGGATCCCCCGCCACGATATTGCGAAGATCGGCCACCAGCGCGGGCTCCGGCAGATCACGGCCCCAATTAAGGCCCTGGAAATGGAAGTCAATTTCGTTTGCGCCGGATACAAAATCGCTCATGTTGGCGACGGTACGATCAGCAATGATCGGCACGGATTTTTTCATGCCAACGGGCCCAAGGTAGCCGGGTGGGCAGCCGAAGTGTTCCACAATTTCTGTTTCTGTGGCGAAGCGAAAGCCCGTATCAAGCCCCGCTACCTTGCTGGCCTTGATTTCGTTTAGCTCATGGTCACCGCGTAGCAAGAGCAAGAAAACTTGTGCGGGTAAAACATTGCCGTCATTGTCGGTTTTGTCTGCGGCGAGTACGATGGATTTCACGGTTTGTGAAAGTGCTAAACCAAGGAACGCGGCCACGTCCTCGCACTTGGCCTTGCCGGGGGTCGCGGTCTTCACCATCGCGGCAACGGGTGCGGCACGTGTCGCAAGCAGCGCCACGGCCTCAGCGATTTCTAAATTCGCCGCGTAACTCGATGTGGGGCAGTAGGCAATCGCATCTTCACCGGTATCCGCAATCACCTGAAATTCATGGCTCGCGTTACCACCGATATTGCCCGTATCGGCAGCAACGGCGCGGTAAGTGAGGCCAAGACGGTTAAAAATTTTCTCGTAAGCGGCGTACATGCCGTCATAGCTTTTTTTCGCACCCGCCGCGTCTTTGTCAAACGAGTAGGCATCTTTCATCGTGAATTCGCGACCGCGCATGAGGCCAAAGCGTGGGCGGCGCTCGTCACGGAATTTGGTTTGAATATGATAAAAATTGAGCGGCAATTGCTTGTGGCTTTTGATCACATTGCGTGCGATGTCCGAGACCACTTCTTCCGAAGTGGGCTGCACAATAAAGTCGCGCCCATGGCGGTCTTTGAGGCGCAAAAGTTCCGCGCCATTGCTCTGCCAGCGCCCCGTTTCCATCCATAGCTCGGCGGGCTGAATCACCGGCATCAAAAGCTCAATCGCGCCAGCCGCATTCATTTCTTCGCGGATGATCGCCTCAATCTTGCGGATCGAGCGTAGGCCGATCGGCATGTAGTTATAGATACCGGCCGCCAATTTACGAATCATGCCCGCACGTAGCATGAGTTTTTGTGATGCGACATCGGCATCAGCAGGGGCTTCTTTGAGGGTCGAAATAAAAAACTGAGATGCGCGCATTGTGTAGTCAATTCAAATAGTTGCTGCGGATTTTGGCGAAAAGTCGAGCTTTGGATTGACGATATTTTACCTGTTCGGGGGATGCCTCGCTCTACCTATTTACCGCGTTTTGTGAAAGAATCACTTTAACTTTGAATTGAAAGGTTCGGCAATGATTGACCGTGATGGTTATCGCCCGAACGTCGCCATCGTACTTTGCAATGCAAAGAACGAGGTGTTTTGGGGCAAGCGCATTAAAGAGCACGCGTGGCAGTTTCCGCAGGGCGGCATTAAGGCCGGTGAAACACCGGAAGCCGCCATGTTTCGCGAGCTTGAAGAAGAGACGGGCTTAAAACCTGAGCACGTCAAAATACTCGGCCGCACACGCGGCTGGCTGCATTACCACGTGCCCTCGCATTGGATTAAGCGCGAATGGCGCGGCACCTACAAAGGCCAGAAGCAAATCTGGTATCTGCTGCGCTTGACTGGGCGCGACCATGATATTCAGCTCCGCGCGAGCTCCCACCCGGAGTTTGACGCGTGGCGATGGCACGAATACTGGGTGCCACTTGAGTCGGTGATTGAATTTAAGCGTGATGTTTATAAGCAAGCCTTGCAGCAGCTTGCCAGGTTTTTGAACGATGATCGGAAGAAGCCGAAATCGGTGCGGGCAAGCGCTGCGTCTGAATCGCTAGATGCTCAAATTTCAAACGCCGCGAGCGAGCCAGCGCTGCCGCCACCGACCCCGTTTGTGGCACCTGAAGATGCGTTTCACGAGCAAGCCTGACCGCCCGAAACGCCAATAGGGGCGCGGCTTTCCAGCGCATTTCGCATAACTTAACGCGGCACTTCACTGATAAATTCATGGCCACTCCCGCACCTCCATTCGCACCCAAGCTCGTCCCTGCCGATGGTGGCGGCACCAAGCCTGATCGCTACGTTACGCTACGCGAAGTATTGGCCGCCCTCGTTGAGGACGGCATTATTTTGCCCGTCGACGCAGACGCAATAGATCACGAACAGCGCATCAATCACACCGACGAACACGCGCTGTTAAAGGTGGTTCGCGGCCGCATTAAATCGCAAAAACCGCCGCAGCGCTTTCTCGATATTGAGCGCTTAACCGAGTGGATGGCGAACCGGGTTGGTATCCCCTATTTTCATATTGACCCGCTGAAAATTGACGTGCGCGCGGTAACCGAAGTGATGTCGTCTGACTACGCGGCCAAGCGAAAACTTTTGCCCGTCGGTGCCAACGGGCGCGACGTTATCATCGCGACTGCCGAGCCGTTTATCAACGCCTGGAAGCGCGAGCTTAGCGACATGCTGCGCCTCAATGTTGAGATCGTGATCGCCAACCCGGCCGATATTAATCGCTATGTGGGCGAGTTTTACAACCTCTCGCGCTCGGTCAAGCGCGCATCCAAAACCGATGCCGCACCCACGCTCAATAATTTCGAGCAGTTGGTCGAGCTAGGCAAAGCCGGGCGGCAGTTGGATGCCAACGATCACCACATTGTCCACCTCGTTGATTGGCTTTGGCAGTACGCGTTTGACCAGCGGGCGAGTGATATTCACGTTGAGCCGCGCCGCGATATTGCACTGATTCGCTTTCGCATTGATGGCGTGCTGCATCAGGTTTATCAGCTCCCCGGCACGGTTGCGGTGGCGATGACGTCGCGCATCAAAATTCTCTCGCGCATGGACGTGGTGGAAAAGCGCCGCCCGCAAGACGGCCGTATCAAAACACGGATGCCGGACGGCGAAGAGATTGAATTGCGCTTATCGACACTCCCCACCGCGTACGGCGAAAAATTGGTGATGCGAATATTTGATCCGGATGTCTTGGTGCGTGATTTTTCTGAGCTTGGCTTTGCGGGGGATGACGACACCAAATGGCAAGCGCTCATCAAGCATCCATCGGGCATTGTGCTGGTCACGGGGCCCACCGGCTCGGGTAAAACCACCACGCTGTACTCAACCTTGAAGCAGCTTGCGACACCTGAAGTCAACGTCTGCACGATCGAAGACCCAATCGAAATGGTTGAAGCCTCGTTTAACCAAATGCAGGTGAATAATCAGATCGAGATGGGTTTCTCCGAGGGCGTACGCGCGCTCATGCGCCAAGACCCGGACATCATCATGATCGGTGAAATTCGCGATCTTGAAACCGCTGAAATGGCAATCCAGTCGGCGCTTACGGGCCATCTTGTGCTCTCCACTTTGCACACCAACGATGCGCCTGCGGCTGTGCTGCGTTTACTGGATCTGGGCACACCGGCTTACCTGCTAAATTCCGCGTTACTCGGCGTAATGGCGCAGCGATTAGTCCGCACGCTGTGCCCGCATTGCAAGGAAAAAGCGCCGTTTGATGACCCGGTGCAACGCAAAATTTGGCACGAAACCGTGGCCCCGTGGAAAGGCGAAGCGCCCAAAGAAATTTACCATGCAGTGGGCTGCCTAGAGTGCCGAAACACGGGCTTCTTGGGCCGTATCGGTATCTACGAAATTTTGATCCTGACCCCCGAAGTGCGCCGCCTCATTATTGAGCAGGCAGATCTCGCTGCGATCACGGCGGAAGCCTACCGGGCAGGGATGCGGCCGTTGCGCTTAGCGGGCGCGATGAAGGTGGCGGCCGGTGTGACGACACTTGCGGAAGTGCTCAAGGTCGCGCCACCCGCTTGAGTGAAACCCCAATAACCACGCGGGGTTTGGGCAATCTGCGAACAGTCACGCGGTAAAGTTTTTTTGCGAAAAATGTTCAATAGATTGCCGCACCAATTGCGTATTTTCCGTCTATGGCCGACACTTTTTCAGCTCAAAGCGCACCGTGCGCGCAGGCTTACCTGCAAGCGTGACCACGGCAATCGCCTTGGTGCCCGGGCTCACGTTACCGTAACGGGTTGCGGCGGATTGGCGCTGACATCCTCAAGGGCTTCGTCAGCCCGATGCATGAGCCGGTAGAGAATCGGAAGTACCAAGAGCGTGAGCAAGGTGGATGACAAAATCCCGCCAATCACGACCGTTGCTAAGGGGCGCTGCACCTCAGCGCCCGTGCCGGTGGCAATCGCCATCGGAATAAAGCCAAGTGAAGCCACCAGCGCTGTCATCAAGACGGGGCGTAAGCGCGTCAGTGCCCCCTCATTGATTGCCGCGTCAAGTGCCACACCTTCTTCGCGCAGGCTGCGGATATACGAAATCATGACGAGGCCATTCAACACCGCCACGCCAGATAGCGCGATAAAGCCCACTGCTGCCGAAATGGAAAGCGGGATGCCGCGCATCCACAGCGCCACGATGCCGCCGGTGAGCGCGAAGGGGATGCCGGTGAAAACGAGTAAGCCATCTTTGACGTTCCCAAACATCGCGAACAACAGCATAAAAACGAGCAGCAGCGCGACAGGTACGACGATTTTGAGGCGCTCGGTGGCCGACAAAAGCTGCTCAAACGTGCCGCCCCATGTCGTCCAGTAGCCGGTGGGCACTTTTACTTCACTATCGAGTTTTTGCTGCGCTTCGGTGACGAAAGAGCCGATGTCACGCTCGCGCACATTCGCGGTGACAACCACGCGGCGCTTACCGTTCTCGCGGCTGATTTGATTAGGGCCGGGCGCGATGTCGAGCGTGGCGACATCGCCCAGCATCACGTAATGGGCGCGCGCGCCCTCCGCCATCGGGCGGCGAATGGGGATCTGCTTCATGCTTTCGATATTGCTGCGTAGCGCTTCCGGCAGTCTCACGATCACATCAAACCGGCGATCTCCCTGAAACAGCGAGCCCGCATCGCGTCCACCGACCGCAATCGCAAGCACATCTTGCACGTCGGCCACATTGAGCCCCAGTCGCGCAATTTTGGCGCGATCAATGTTCACGGTGAGCATGGGTAGCCCGGTGGTTTGCTCCACCTTCACGTCCTCTGCGCCAGCGACTGAAC
>JAYVGG010000317.1:0-3891 GCA_043772475.1 Burkholderiales bacterium | reverse complement strand
ATGCAAATTTGCGATTGAGCAAGGTGAGGCTGTGGGAAGGCCATGCCATTTGGGATTGCAGGTGACTCTGGACAACGCGATTTTTGTCAGTGGCGGTGTGATTGAGATCGGGCGGGGGACGATAACGTTGCCTTCATAAATGGCTGGGAAGGCAATGGTGGCGCGGCGTTTCGCGGCTTCGACTGTAGCGGTGGCAACCAAGGAGGCTGGACTCTCGCGTGGGCGGGAATGACAGCGGGCATGACAGCACGATCATCGCGTTTTTTGAAATGGCATCATAACATCACTTTGATGTTATGATGCCATTTTTACCAGCAGGAGCAATCCTCATGCGAACCACCGTCAACATCGCCGAAGACGCATTTCTAGTCGCAAAGCACATCGCCGCACGTGAAAATTTATCGCTGGGAGATGCGATCTCTGAGCTGGTGCGCGCGGGTGCCCGCGTGCGTGGTAGCGGGAGCCCAAGCACGGTGGAAACACCACTACGCGGCCGCTTCGCGCTGCTGCCCGCGCGCGATGAAGTCATCACCGTCGAACACGTGCGCGATCTGATGGACCGCGAGGGGATTTAAGGTGGCAACGAAGCCGGTACACGAAGTCCGTGAGCCCAGTGCCGTCTACCACGCCGCGCGAGCCCCTTCAAGCAGCCCACGCGCGTTGCTCGATGTGAACGTATGGGTGGCGCTATTTGACGATGCCCACGTCGCCTCTGCGCGCGCCAACGCCTATATCGAAACCCAAGGCGAGCGCATCGCCACCTGCCCATTGGTGGAAAATGGTGTGATTCGTGTGCTGAATCTACCGAGCTATGGCCGGCGCGGTGCGCTGGGCTTACAGCGGGTACGTAAGCAACTCGTGAGTGCAACCTCAGTACTTGACCATGAATTTTGGCCCGACGATATTTCACTACGTGACGATGCGGCGGTAAATTTTGATCGCGTGCATAGCCACAATCAAATTACCGATTTGTATTTATTGGCACTCGCCGTCAAACACGGTGGGGCGCTAGTGACATTCGATCAGCATATTCCACTAGACGCGGTGCGTGGTGCGACACCGGCTAATTTACGCATTCTTTAAAAGCCGAAACCTTAAGCAGGGCGCGGGTTTCCAGCCATTACGCGTTATCTTTAGGCGGCGTATCGCGCACTTCGCGGCGCAATATCTTGCCCACATTGGTCTTGGGTAAATCTTTCCAAAACTCAATCAACCTCGGCATTTTGTAGCCGGTTAAGCGTTCTTTACAAAATGCTTTGACTGCATCGCCAGTCAGTGCCGCGTCGGCTTTCACAATCACAACGCGTACCGCCTCACCCGATTTTTCATCTTTCATTGAGACCGCGCACACCTCGCGCACGCCGGGGCACATCGCCACGACATCTTCGATTTCGTTCGGGTAGACGTTGAAACCTGAAACCAAAATCATGTCTTTTTTACGATCCACAATCTTGAAATAGCCCTTCTCATCCATGATGCCGATGTCGCCCGTTTTGAACGCCCCATCTTTACAAAATACTTTGGCTGATTCATCCGGGCGCTGCCAGTAGCCCTGCATGACTTGTGGCCCCTCGATGCAGATCTCGCCAGATTGCCCCGGCCCCAATATGTTTTCTGCATCGTCGCGAATCGTGACGATGGTCGACGGAACCGGCATTCCTATGCAGCCGTTGAACTCAACCATGTCGAGTGGGTTCGCCGTAGCCGCCGGCGAGGTCTCGGTGAGGCCATAAGCTTCGATGAGGGTGCGCCCCGTGACAGCGCGCCATTTGTCCGCCACCACGCGCTGCACGGCCATGCCGCCACCCAGTGATAAACGCAAGTTTGAAAAATCAAGCTTGGCGAATTCAGGATGATTGACGAGGCCGTTAAAAAGCGTATTCACGCCAGTGAGCACACTAAATTTATGCGCGCGCAGCTCTTTCAAAAAACTATCCATATTGCGCGGATCAGGAATCAGCACCGTATGGAAGCCCTGCGAAAAAAAATTCATCGCGCAATTAAGCGCAAAAATATGATACATCGGCAAAGGCTGAATCACGGTCTCGCGCCCGGCTTTAAGGTGCATGCACGTCCAGGTTGAAACTTGCTGGATATTGGCGACCAAATTTCGATGCGTCAGCACGGCACCTTTCGAGACCCCGGTGGTGCCGCCGGTGTACTGTAAAAACGCGATGTCGCGTGCAGCGACGGTGGCGGGCTCGAACAACTGCTTACGGCCGCGTGCCAAGGCCGAATTCATGCTGATACTGCCGGGCAAATCCCACGCCGGAATCGCTTTTTTGACGTAGCGAATCAGCGAGTTCACCATGAGCGCTTTAGGAAAGCCCAATAAATCACCGACCTCAGTTGAGATCACTTGCACAATCGATGTTGCCTTGATGCACTGGGCAAGCGTGTGCGCGACGTTTTCAACAATAACGATCGCACGGGCGCCGGAGTCTTTTAGTTGATGCTCAAGCTCACGTGCGGTGTACATCGGGTTACAGTTTACGACCACCATCCCGGCTTGCAATACACCGAGGACAGCAATCGGGTAGGGCAAGATATTGGGCATCATCATCGCCACACGGTCGCCCTTACTGAGCTTTAGGTCATGCACTAAGTAGGCTGCAAAATCACGCGACAGTCGACCCACATCGGCGAATGTCAGCGAGGAGCCCAGACACGAAAACGCTTTCGCACTGCCGTTCTCGGCAATGGCCTTGGAAAACATCGCGTTCAGAGACGTAAACGCCTCGGGGTTTATTTCGGCGGGCACGCCAGGCGGGTATGACGCTAACCAAGGGTGGGCAAGGATCTGGGTATCGGACACGTAAAACTCCAAAAATTTTTTGAGTGGGCCGGGTGCGCGAGAAACACAGCGTTCATATTACCGTAATCGAACCCCGGCCAGAGGTTTTACTCTAGTGTGATTGCTCTAAAGTTGGCCGCTAAAGTAACGTTATTCTCGCTCTCAACCAAAAAGGAAACGAACATGGCTAAGAAACTCAAAAAATTTGCATCCGCCGCAAAAACCGCAGCCGGTGCTGGTGCCGCAGCACAAGCCGCATTCGGCCAATTTGGCCAGATCGGCGAAAAAGTGGCTGGCATGGCATCGCAATTAACCGCGTTAGCCGGTGAGCCGACGGCCAAACAGGTCATGGATTCGGCACAGCAGATTTGGCTGGCTGGATTAGGCGCGTTTTCAAAAGCGCAAAACGAAGGCAAAAAAGTCTTTGAAACCCTCGTTAAACAAGGCGAAGTAATCGAAAAAAATACCCGCCATGTCGCCGAGGCAACAATCGAAACCGCGAAGGACCAGGCCAGCAAAACCCTCAGCATGGCCAGTGGCAAATTCGGCAAACTTGAGCAAGTGTTTGAATCGCGCGTTCATAGCTCGTTGAACCGCTTGGGTGTGTTGACCGCGAAAGACGTAGAAGCGCTTTCAGCACAGGTGGCAGAACTCGCCGAATCCGTTCGCGCCCTGCTCGCCCAAGACAAGCGCAGCGTGGCCAAAAAACCGGCCACGGCTGCTAAAAAACCAGCCGCTGTGAAGAAAACAGTCGCTAAAAAAGTGGTGGCGAAAGTAGTCGCAAAAGTCGCCCCAAAAGCCAAACCCAAAGCAGCCGCACGTAAACCCGTGACCCGTCGCTAGACGCGCGATTTATCTCTCCTCCTCGTTCTGAAACCAGAACGATTCGCCCCGAATCCCTCGGATTCGGGGCTTTTTTACGTCTAAAAAAAGCGTAAGAAAATAAAGCACAATATCGTCAAACACCGCACCGCTTATGGTGTTTGGGACTATTCACCCTCGCGCATCACCCGCTCAACGAGCTTGATATACGCCTTCATCGCCTCGTCTTCTGCGGTGCCTTTGAGCTTTACCCAGGCATCATATTTCGCACGCCC
>JAYVGG010000316.1:0-4206 GCA_043772475.1 Burkholderiales bacterium | reverse complement strand
TGCAATGCTTTGTATCGTGCTTTTCGCAAGCTTCGCCGCACGCATTACAAATGTTGGCGCAGAGCGTGCAGAGTTCACTCGCGTGCTCGCTGCCACGCGCCATGGCCGCAGCCGCCAGTTGGCATATCGCAGCACAGTCAATGTCCATGGCAATACAATCTGCCATCATCGCAACATCGTCCTCATCAAGGCAACCGGCGATGCAGTGATTACAAACGATCGCGCACTCGTTACAAGCTTCAATACAGCTAGCGTACTTTTCGTGTGACATGAGAGAATCCTTCAGAGATTAAGAAATACCCGGTGGAAGAGAGCCTCTAAAGCCTGTTGTTGCTCTAGGGACGCTGATAAAGCGTGCACCAGCCTAACCACTGTATGTTTTGTCGTCTGTACGGTAACGAACCATCTCTGCTCGCCGAAGTACGTTTTTGTTATTTATGGGACTAGCACTTGTACCAATCTGATTACCCTGCGTGAAGGCGAAACGAATTCTTGACGATGAACTATTTAGCGCGTTCGTCAGCCAGCAAACGGCTCATCTCCTTTTTGACCACGCCATAACACTCGCACGCATGGCTCTCCAGCCCGACTCGATTGAGCACTGAAATATGCCCACGGCGATACGAAATGTAGCCAGCGTGTTGCAATTTGCCTGCGGCCTCGGTGACCCCCTCGCGGCGAACCCCCAGCATGCGCGACACCAACTCCTGCGTCATCACCAGCTCGTTGGAAGGCAGCCGATCCAGAGCCGTCAAGAGCCATCGGCATAGCTGTTGTTCCACCGAATGATGGCGATTACAAGCGGCTGTTAATAACGTCTGCGTTATCAAGGCCTGGGTGTAGCGCAACAGCAAACGCTGGAATGGCCCAGCAAGATCAAATTCTTGCATCAGTAGCGTCCTTGGCAACCGATAGGCGTAACCTCCCGTGGTGACCACTGCTGAGCTAGAGGTCGTCTGGCCGCCCAGAAAAAGCGAAATCCCCAAAACGCCGTCATTGCCAACACTGGCGGTCTCTGCGGAGGCGCCCGTGGCCATCACGAATTGGATTGAAATAATCGCGCTCGTCGGGAAGTATGCATATTTTAAATGGCTGCCCGGTTCGTACAGCATGTCGCCAACCCTTAGCTGAACCAACTCCAATTGATCGGCGACGCGCGCAAAATCTTCCGCAGGCAATGCGGCGAGCAGGTGGTTGCGCAATGGGCTTTCGCTCGGCGCATTGGCAATGCGAAGTGAGGTCATGCGTTCTTTTTTCTACCTATATTCCACGCCGATACCGCGATAGCCGATGAAGCGACTGGATTCATCAAACATCGGCTCCCCGCTAACGCGAAAGTACTGCTTCGTGCCATCGGCATGCAGCCGACTAAACGGAAAATCAAGAAACGGTAAGCGCGCCGCAATTTTTTCCTGCAACTGCTTGCGCTCGCTCTCATTCCAGCCAGCATCATCGCCGTTTGTGGCTTGGTGTTTGGGGCTTAGAAAAGCCGACATCCGAATGCCGAGCATGTCAAAGACGGGGCCCGAGACAGTTGTGAATTCGCCAGTTTCGTTTTGTTCCCAGTACCAGTCAGACGCGAGCTCGGTCAGGCTGCGAAAGCGTGCTTCACTTGCACGCAATTCAGCCGTGCGTTCCTGCACTTTCAGCTCCAGCATCTTGTCGTGCTGCTCAAGTTGTTTGTACAGAAGACGCACCTCCAGCATGTTGCGGATGCGGGTTTTAACCTCAACGAGGTCAAACGGCTTACTAATAAAATCTTTTGCGCCCGCCTGTAACGCGCGAAGCTTGTGCGCGGGCTCTGCGGTCAACGCGATCACGGGGAGATAATCAGCTACGTGGCTATTCTTCAACGCCTCCATCACTTCAAAACCATCCATCTGTGGCATGTTCAAGTCGAGCAATATCAGGTCGTAATTGTTTTTTGCGTGCATTGCGCCAACTTCTTTCGGCTGCATGGTTGAGGACACGCGAAGGTAGCCGCTTTCATCGAGTACGCGCTCGAGGAGTTGCACGTTGGCCACTTGATCATCGACGACAAGAATATTGGCATTTGAAAACTCATTTACAGAAATATTCATTTTCTTTCCTCAGTGCTTGCTGGGTGTTTGCTCATTGTTAGGATGAGCTGATGTTGTCGCGACAAATTTGAACGCCGCGTCCAGCGTCGCCATAAATTCATTGACCCTGATCGGCTTCGTGATGTAGCGGAAGAATCCAGCGGCCAGCCCTCGCTCAACGTCGCGCGCCATGGCGTTCGCACTTAGTGCAATAACGGGGATATGCGCGGTCGCGCGGTCATTCGCCAGCATGTCCAAAAGGTCGAATCCACTCATGCCGGGCAGGTTGATGTCCATTAAGATGACATCCGGCTGCGAGGCGCGCGCAGTCTCAAGGCCGTGTTGTCCATCTTTTGCGGTAAGCAGGCGTATGTCAGGGCGACGTGCGATCAGAATCTCCACCAACATCAAGTTAGCCGGATTGTCTTCAACATAGAGTAACGTACGAATCGTTGAGCCTGATGATATGTGTGGGTGTGGGCGCGCGGGAGTGGTGGCGCTTGGCAGCACCTCAGACTCGGTAGCTGTCATTGATGGATCTGGGGCTGAATTGAGTTCAACCCAGAATGTGCTGCCCACGCCGGGCGTGCTTTCTACGCCAATCTCACCGTCCATCAAGTCCACCAGACTTTTGCTCAGCGCTAACCCAATACCGGTTCCTTCGGTAGCGCCTTTATCCCGTCCGAGCCGGTTAAACGGCTGAAATAATTGCGCCATTTTTTCTGGAGGCAATCCCTCCCCGGTATCGCGAAAACTAATACGCGTACGCTGTGCCGATTTTGCACAGCACGTCACGGCTACCGTCCCGCCGATACGGTTGTATTTGATGGCATTAGAAAGCAGATTGATAAACACCTGCTTCACGCGCGTTCGGTCGGCGCTGACATATTGCGTGCACTCGGTACGTGGGAACACAACCTCGACACCACTCTTTCGTGCTTGCGGCTCAATCATGGCTTCGCATTCACCAAAAATGTCAGCAATTGAGGTCGCCTCAGTTGACAATGAAATTTTGCCCGATTCAATCAGAGTCAAATCAAGAATTTCGTTGATCAGTTCCAGCAAATACCATCCCGCATGAAGAATTTGATCGACGCTATTTTTTTGCGTTGGTGTCGGTAGCGGTGAGCCGGATTCGATCAGTTGGGTGAAGCCGAGAATCGCGTGGAGCGGGGAGCGTAGCTCGTGGCTCATGCTGGAAAGGAAGTTGGATTTAGCTTGATTGGCTTTCTCAGCAGCGATCACTGCGTCTTGCAATTTTAGTTCAGCCTCTTTGCGATCCGTGATGTCAAGATTGGTTCCAATCACCCATTCAATCTGGCCCGTTTCATTCGCGCGCAGTGTATCCACCGCTTCGATAGTACGAACGTCCTTGGCACCAGGTTTTCGGATACGAAACACCCGGGTTGTTTGCCCTGCTAGTCGATTGACGTCTTGCAGTAGTGATTCTTGCTCAGGCAGATCTTCGGGAAGAACGGCGTTACGCCACGTGTCGTATTGCACAAGCGCGTCTCGGGTAGGGGTGATGCCATACAGTCGAAACATTTCGGCATTCCACTTGATCTTGCCGGTGCGAATATTCCATTCCCAGATACCGACGCCGGTTGCCTCCGTTGCGAGCCGCATCCGCTCTTCACTTTCGCGTAATGACTCGGTTGCATTGATGCGTTCGGTGATGTCGAATAGTACAAGAAGACCGGCTGCCGGACGTTTGGTCTTCTCGGCATCAGTTGAAAATTCCACTTGCTTGCGTGCGCTCACCCAGCGGATCGAGCCATCCGGACGCAGAATTCGATGTTCGATGACCATAAATCCATCACTCTTTTCATCCACGCATTCCGCAATCTTCGCTTTGATGAAGGCAGCGTCGTGAGGGTGAAAGCGTGCGTGCACGTCTTGACGCGGCATAGGCACATTCGCAGGCAGGGCAAAAAAGCCTGCCGCTGTTTCGTCCAACGTAATCGTGTCGGCAAGGTAGTCCATCGTCGCGAGGCCCAAACCCGCGACAGCAGCACCGAGATGCAGCTTTGCCTCACTGGCGCGCAACGCCGCGATGTTTCGCTTGCGTTCAGTTTGATCTATCGCAAAAAAGCTTCCCACCTTTGCACTTTTGTCCAGACGTGCCGCGCCAATCAAAACTGGAATG